>JAKSKJ010000115.1 GCA_024401795.1 Bacteroidales bacterium
GGCGGTGCGGGTATTTTCGACGAAGGAGAAAATACGGGAGCAAGGAGCCGCGGGGGTAGCGAACGCAGTCGAAGCGAAGTTCGCGGATCAGGGGGCAGAGCCCCCTGAAACGAAGATACCGGAAGACTCGTCTTCCGGTATCTGAGGGTGAGATGTGGGGCTCGAACCCACGACACCCAGAACCACAATCTGGTGCTCTACCAACTGAACTAATCTCACCGTGTTCGGGTTGCAAAGATACAAATTATTTCAGACTCTCCAAATATTATTTGCAGCGCATCCTGTCGTCCGAAAAGCTGAAATAGCAGTCGTCACACACTACAATATGGTCCAGAAGCGATATGCCGAACGGTTTGAGGGCATCGTGCAGGCGGCCCGTGTATTCAATGTCGGCCCCGCTGGGATGCGGATTGCCGCTCGGATGGTTGTGGAACAGAATCAGGGATGAGGCCTCCTTGTCCAGCGCAGTCCGCACGACTTTCTTTATGTCTATGACGGTCTGGTCCCCCGCCCCTGTCGTCATCATCCTTTTGTCCAGCACGTAATTGGAATTGTTCAGATACATCACCCAGCATTCCTCGTGCTTCAGCCCCTTGAAATGCGGGCGCATCATTTCGTAGGCGATGTCCGCCGTGGTGACGGGTTTCTTGTCCAGGTTACTCCCTTCGGACGAAAAGCGCCTTCCCAGCTCCAGCGCCGCCAGCACGGATGCCACCTTGCACGGACCGAGTCCCTTCAATCCGGCCATTCGCTCCGGACTCAGGGAAAAGAGCCCCGTCAGCGTGTTGCCGGCGAGGGCCAGCAGCCGCCTCGACAGATCCGTCACGTTCTCCTCCGCGCTCCCGCTGCGCAATATCACCGCCAGAAGCTCTCCGTTGCTCAATGCATCAGGGCCCAGCGCCTTCATCTTCTCCCGCGGCCTTTCCGCCACTCCCATCTCCTTTATCTTCATGCCGCAATATAAGATTACAAAACGACAAAGAAGATAAGAAACATAAAAACCACACCTGAGAAAATTAATTTTGGAAAAATTTGTAAGAAAGTGGAACGAAGTGGAAAAATTTTTTTTATATTTGCGACTGCGTATAGGAAAATTATGGTCACTTTCATCGGAGAACATACTTCAAAGATCGACGACAAGGGCAGAGTTGTCTTCCCCGCGCCGTTGAAGAATGCCCTTCCGGCCGGAAGCGACATGAGGTTCGTCATCAAAAAGAGCATCTACAGCGACTGTCTGGATATGTACACCTTCGAAGAGTGGGAGGCGCAGTCCGGCAAGGTCAAGGATTCTCTTGATTTCTTCAACTCCGACCACGTTGAATTCTGGAGGCAGTATATGCGGGACAGGGACGTGGTCGAACCGGATGCCAGACTCGGCAGAATCTCCATCTCCCGTAATCTTCTTGACGCCATAGGTATTGACAAAGAGGTCGTCTTCTTTGGCGTTGACTTCAAAATCGAGATTTGGGCGAAAGAGAAATTCGAAGCGTCCAAACTGTCCAACAAAGATTTCATCGCCATCGCCAGAAGCCTCTCCAGGAAATAAGGAGGATGAGCGATGTCTGAATACCACAATCCTGTATTGCTGAAAGAGAGCGTCGATGCTCTGGTCCTGAATCCGGACGGCATCTATGCCGATGCCACGTTCGGAGGAGGAGGGCACAGCCGCGAGATACTGGAAAGACTTTCTTCCAACGGACGGCTGGTCAGTTTCGACAGGGACGAAGATGCTCTGAGGAATGCCATCGACGATGAGCGTTCCACCATCATCCACAACAATTTCAGGTTCATACATAATTATTCATTGATGGAAACGGCGGACGGCTTCGACGGCATACTTGCCGATCTCGGAGTCAGTTCGCACCAGTTCGATACCGCTGACCGGGGATTCAGTTTCCGGTACAGCGCAGCGCTCGATATGCGAATGAACGTGCAGGGGAAAACGACTGCGGCGGACATTGTCAATTCTTATACGCAAGAAGAATTGGAGAAAGTTCTGAAAGTTTACGGCGAAGTGGACAACGCGCGAAGAATAGCGAAACTTGTCTGCGACGCACGTACCAAGTCTCCCATCCAAACCACGGACGACCTCGACAATGCCATCGCAGCCGCCCTGCCTTCTTTCGCCGGACACAAATTCCTTGCAAAAGTCTATCAGGCACTCCGGATTGAAGTCAATCAGGAAATGAAATCTCTTGAGAAGTTCCTTTACGGAGCGGCCAAGGCCTTGAAAAAGGGAGGACGCCTCGCTGTCATCACCTACCACTCCCTGGAAGACAGGATGGTCAAGAACTTCATCAAGACGGGGAACGTGGAAGGCATCCTGCGGTCGGACGTGTTCGGGAGGTCGGAAACGCCCCTCCGGCAAGTCAACCGCAAACCGATTCTCCCCCAGGAATCGGAGATAGAGAACAATACACGCGCACGCAGCGCAAAACTGCGCATAGCGGAAAAGATATGAAAGAGCAGAAGGAAACAAAATGGAGTATGGCCGATGTGGGGCATTTCCTGAAGAACAGCTTCAGCGCTGTCATCAAGGGAGAGTTCCTGCTTCGCCTCAACGTGGGCAGATATTCCGTCCACATTCTATATACTTTCCTGATGATGGTGCTGACGATATGGATCAGCCTGATGATAGACAACACTTTCACCAAGGTTGAGAAGAACAAGGAACTGTTGAAGGAGATGGAAATCCTATGCTCCGAAAAGACTTTTGACGTGGCCACGCTCGGCAAGCGCACCACAGTGGAAGCCATGTTGAACTCAATGGGCTCATCAGTCAAGGAACCGGAGAAACCGGCAATTTTGTTGGAGAAATGATGGAAAAGCAGAATTCAGAAACCAAAAGGGACCGCATAGGAATGATAGTCTATGTGATCTACCTCTTCCTGCTGCTGGCCAGTCTCCTGCTCATCGGCAAAATAATCTATATGCAGATTGTCTGGAAGCCGGAGAACAAGATTGCAGTTCCGCTCAGGCCAAAGAACACACGCAAGGTTCTTGAGCCAGTCAGAGGCAATATTCTGGACTGCAAAGGCAGACTGCTCGCAATGAGCTACCCCATATATTATATACATATGGACTGCACCGTGGGCAAGGAAGACGAGTGGCACGAGAAAGCGAAGGCTCTGGCTCAGGAACTCCCGTCCGTATTCCCCGGCAGAACGGCCGACCAGTACTATCAGATGATGAGGCAGGGACGGAAAAACGGACAGAGATACCTTGCGATAGGCGGTCAGATAGACCACAAGACGCTCAACAAAGTCAGGACCTTCCCTCTGTTCAGAGACGGAAAGAACAGGGGAGGGCTCATCGTGGAGCAGAAGAACACCCGCAAATACCCCTACGGTTCGCTGGCCAGAAGAACTATCGGCTTCGTCAGGGGCAGCAATCCCGGCGTCAGCAACAATCTGGTCGGACTGGAGGGCAAATACAACGATGTCCTGCACGGCAAGGACGGGAACGAATGGTTCCGGCAGGCGGACAAAGGCAAGATAGTGAGGAATTTCGACAGCCTGTACGTCAAGCCCGAGGACGGAAAGGACATCATAACGACAATCAACATAGATTATCAGGAAATAGCGAATGACGCGCTGATGGCGCAGATAGACGGCAATGACGACATCGAGGGAGCCTGCCTCGTCCTGATGGAGGTCAAGACCGGAGCCATAAGGGCGATGGTAAACCTCAAGAAGAACCGCCTGAACGGGAAATTCGAGGAAATCGAGAATATGGCAATCGGGCGCAGGCACGAACCCGGTTCCGTCTTCAAGACCGTCACACTGGTCTCCGTGCTGCAGGACGGTTATATCGATTCCCTCGACGTTCTCATCCCTACCAATCACGGAATAATCAGGGAGGCCAGAGTGAATGACCAGCACATCAGGGACCACGAGAACCAGGACCACGTCAAGACTATCAGCGTAATTGACGGATTCAAGATATCCTCCAATTACGTGTTTGCCAAGCTGGCACTCGACTACTACGGCTCCGACAAGGAAAAGCTGATGATGCATATGAAGGAATTCGGGCTGAGCGAAGGATTCGAATTCGATCTGGACGGACTTCAGAAGCCGAACATCCCGTTCCCGG
>JAKSKJ010000116.1 GCA_024401795.1 Bacteroidales bacterium
ACGGCATAGTGCGCCGCATTCTGAGCTATCTCCGCCTGATAGCCCCTCACCGACTCGGGAACATATGCGTTGCCCACCACCGTTCTGCCCGAAATGGCTTCATACCACGCACAGGCGGCAATATACTGCCCCACCTGATAATTCAGATGGAAGCCGTCCCTGCAGACGTTCTGAAGAACGGGAGAGAATCTTGCATTCTGGATGGCGGTACCGGAGGGAATCACACCGAGTCCGTATTTCTCACAGGCCGCTGACGAACATCCGGCGATGGCGCCATACATCTTCATCTGGTCATTGTCGTAATGCATATAATGGCCGTGGACAGCATCCTTGGCATAGGCCCAGGTCTGATGCCACATTATTCTGGCTCCCGGGACGTTCTTGCGGATGTAGCGTACGAGTTCTCCGAGATACGGCTCATAGGACTTTATGAGGCCGGAATAACCGCTTGCCTGCTGAAGGGTGACCACATCCCACTTTTCATCGGACACGCCCCTGTATATGTCGGCATCCTTGTTTGCCGTCAACTTGCCGGAAGCGTCTATCTTGAAATAGATGTACTCCTTCTTTCCATCCAGAACGTTCTGCCAATGACGTTCAAGGGTACAGCCTCCGATGTAGAGATTGCCTATGATGAAAACCCTGCCGTCCGCTTCGGCAAGTTCGTGGAGATTCTGGTTCACGGAATCCATGGAGAAACTGTTGCCGACGGCAAGAACTCTCAGGGTGTCTTTCTGCTGACAAACGCCTGACAGGCAGACAAGAATAAAGAACAGTGTGGTTATCAGTTTTCGCATAGTCATACTATTTCCCGAGTTTTTCCCCAAGATGCCTGAGCATATCCTGCGTCATCGAATCCAAATCGTAGGAAGGAGCCCAGCCCCATTCTTCGCGGGCGCAGCTGTCATCCATCTTGTCCGGCCAACTGTCGGCGATGTGCTGACGCACAGGGTCGATTTCGTAACGCAGCTTGAGGGACGGAACGTACTTGCGTATGGCCGCGGCAATTTCTTCCGGATCGAAGCTCATCGAAGCGATGTTGAAGGAATTGCGGTGTTTCAGTTTTGAAGGGTCGGCCTGCATAATCTCCACTGCTGCCCTGAGCGCGTCAGGCATATACATCATATCCATATAGGTGCCGGCCGCCACGGGACAGACGAATTCTTCCCCCTTGAGGGCGGCATAGTAAATCTCCACTGCATAATCCGTGGTGCCCCCGCCCGGAAGGGTCGTATAGGAAATGAGGCCCGGGAAACGTACGGAACGGGTATCAACTGCGTATTTGAAGAAATAATAATCCGAGAGCAGTTCGGTTGCAACCTTGGTGACACCGTAAATGGATTTCGGCCTCTGTATCGTATCCTGAGGTGTATTGACGTGAGGCGTTGAAGGGCCGAAGGCGCCTATGCTGGAAGGAGTGAACACTGCGCATCCGTTCTCGCGTGCAACCTCAAGAATGTTAATGAGGCCGTTCATCTGGATGTCCCAGGCCTTCAGGGGGAATTTTTCGGCGGTTGCGGACAGGAGAGCGGCAAGATTGTATATTGTATCGACCTTATATTTTTTCACCGCCTCGGCAATCTGCTTGCCGTCACATACGTTTACGACCTCCGCCGGCCCGGACTCGAGGAGTTCGCCTTTGGGTTCAAATCCCGGAATGTAACCGGCAACAATGGCACCTTCAGGGATTTCCCTGCGAAGTTTCATAGTCAGGTCAGAACCTATCTGGCCCGTAGAACCAATTATCAATACGTTTTTCATAATCTTTCTCTGGCGTATTCCACGTCGATTTTGAATATTTTCTGTTTTGAAGACGGAGCGGCATACATTGCATCCGTCATTATCTTTTCACAAATACTTCTGAGCCCCCTGGCACCCAGTCCCCTTTCAATAGCGGTATCGACTATGAGATCGAGGACTTTGGGGTCTATCTCAAGGGTCTTTCCATCAAGTTCGAACATCTTCCTGTACTGCTTCAGAATGGCATTCTTCGGCTTGGTAAGGATACGTTTCAAGGCATTCCTGTCAAGCTTGTCAAGATAAGTGACAACGGGAAGCCTTCCTATAATTTCAGGTATCAGACCATACGAGCGAAGGTCCTGCGCTTCAATATACTGCAAGAGATTATCCTTGTCCACCGCCTGCCTCCCCTCAGAATCGAAGCCTATCACCTGCGTGTTCAGACGCTGGGCTATCTTGCGTTCTATGCCCTCGAATGCACCGCCGCAGATGAAAAGGATGTTCTCGGTGTTGATGTGCACGAATTCCTGGTCGGGATGCTTGCGTCCTCCCTGAGGCGGAACGTTCACCACATTGCCTTCGAGCAACTTCAGCATAGCCTGCTGCACGCCTTCTCCGCTGACATCCCTCGTGATTGAAGGGTTGTCGCTCTTGCGGGAAATCTTGTCTATCTCATCTATAAAGACTATTCCCAGCTCTGCCTGAGCCGCATCGTAGTCTGCCTCCTGAAGAAGCCTGGAAAGAATGCTTTCCACATCCTCGCCCACATATCCGGCCTCCGTCAGCACGGTTGCGTCAACTATTGTGAACGGGACCATCAGCATCTTCGCTATGGTCTTTGCGAGCAGTGTCTTCCCCGTGCCTGTGGGGCCTGCAAGAAGAATGTTTGATTTCTCGAGTTCAACGTCATCCTGAGGATGCTCTATCACATTGTGCAGGATTCTCTTGTAATGGTTGTAAACGGCAACGGACAATATCTTCTTGGCTCTGTCCTGCCCAATCACATATTGGTCAAGATAAGCCTTGATCTCCTTGGGAGTCGGAATCTTGGGAGCAGTACCGGACATTACTTGAGTTCGCGGAATTTGGCGGAAGTTATCTTGGTGGCCTTGAGGGTGACAGTCTCCTTGATCTTGTCCATAACCTTGCGGTCTTCAACCTGCTCCACGAGATTCTCCACCTGGCGGCGGTCGGAAAGAACGTTGTTGACGGCATCCTTTATCATCTCTGCAGGAACGTTTCCAAGACCGTACATTGCATACTGGTATGTCACATATGCCTCTGCGGCATCAGTGATATCTTTCTGCTCAATCTTGAAATCGAACTTCTTCATAAGGAAGCCTCGCACCATCTGCCACTTGAAGTCCTCGACGAATCCGGAGAAATCCTTCTCCACGTCCTCTTTGGAAACCTTGCCCTTGTTGGCTACAAACAGCCACCTCTTGAGAAAGTCCTCGGGAAGTTTGACACCTGCCTTGTTCACGAAATACGCACGGATATCCTTTGCGAGACGCCAGTCAGACTCCTGCCTGAGCTGTTCCGTAAGACGCTCCGTCACCTCTTTCTCGATATCCTCATCAGACTTCTCCTCCTTCTTTTCCTCGTAGTACTTCTTGAGGTTCCCAGCCATCGCCTTCTTGTCGGCGGCGGCCACGGACACCTGATAGCGGTTCACCGTGTCATCCTTGGTCACATCCACGTTTATCTCGGGTGAAAGTCCGAGGTCAAACACAAAGGTGAAGTCATTGCCGCTTACCCACTCGATCTCCTCCTGCTTTTCGCTGGTGAGGGGCTCTCCGAGGATATTGAGTTTGTTGTCTTCGATGTACTTCTGAATTTGTGCTCCGAGGACATCATTTACGGCGTCCGAAAGGCACTCCGGCCCATACACCTTCTTAATGAGCGCAGGAGGGACCATTCCTTTGCGGAATCCCTTGAATTCGGCGTTGCGGCGACGCTCATTGAGTTTCTTCTTTTCGCCTTCGGCATAGTCGGCAGCCGCCACCTTGATTGTCAATTCGATGTTCAGTTCGTCTGGTTTGATTGCTTTGATTTCCATAATCTCAATTTATTTGTTTTCGTTTCTTTCGGATATTCAATGCGGCCGTGATACATCTGGGCCAGATAGGATTTGATTGACTCCTTTATGATACCGAGCTCCTTGATGGATATGTCGGAGTTCTCGAACTGTCCGGACTCAAGCTTTCCGGCAACTATCCTCTCCACAAAGGCGTCGAAAGACTCCGGTGTATATTCCTTCAACGTTCTGGATGCAGCCTCGATGCTGTCGCACAACATAAGGATTATCTGCTCCTTAAGGAACGGTTTCGGTCCGGGATATGCGAA
>JAKSKJ010000117.1 GCA_024401795.1 Bacteroidales bacterium
ATAGTGATTTTATCGGAAAGTGATTAAATTTGCCGTATGACAAAGGCAGAACTCAGGCAATATATGCGGAAGATGTCCGGTGAGCGTCAGGCCTCCCCTGAAAAGGAAGCCGAGGACGCGATGGAATTCTGGCGCAAGGTGGAAGCGAGCAAGGAGTTCCGCAGTGCTGACACTATCCTGATATTCATGGCAATGCCCGACGAAATCCCCACCCGGGAATTCATAGAGAAGTGGCGCTGCGGCAAGCGTTTCGCAATTCCGCGGGTCAAAGGAGAAAACCTCGAGCTGAAAGAATACAATCCCGATTTCCTCTCCCCCGGCTATAAGGGCATCCCGGAACCGACGGACGAAGCGGCGGACATCAGCCCGGATGAAATAGACTTCGCCCTCATCCCGGGAACAGCCTTCGACCGCAACGGCCACAGGATGGGACGCGGCAAAGGATTCTACGACAGGCTTCTGCCTCAACTGCACTGCCCCACGATGGCAGTATGTCAGGAATGGAGGATAGTTGACGAAGTGCCCACAGACCCCTGGGACATCAGAATAGACATAATACCGTGACCTCTCAATGAGCCGGAAGACTCTACCTCCTGGTCTTGAGTTTCTTCATCCGGCGCTCCACAATGACATCGGACGTAGCCTTTTGGTATTCCGACATCAACTTGTCAAGGTCGATGACGGAGGACTGGAGAGCATCCTCCACTTCGGCGCTCAGTTCCGCTTCCTCCAGCGCGGAAACCATCTGAAGATTCAATGAATCCAACTGACTCTGCTCCTCCGGCGTAACCGGGACATCGTAATCCCGATTCCCGGACAATGCCAGTTCCCGTGACCGGACCATCTGCGAACGGGCATTCTTCACGCCCTTCCTATATACATCCCTGATGGACTGGAGGATGTTCACCTGCATCGTATCCAGTTGCTGCGTGAAGACAGGCACCTTCCCTTCCCTGAATTTCGCCGGTCCCAGCATGAAACGCCAGTTGTCGGTATATCCGTAGATATTGATGCCGAAGGGAATAAGGAAAGGCGAGCGCATCACCGAGACGTGGTAATTCATACTTCTGTCGAAGCCCTGCATCCCGCGAAGGGCCAGTTTGTATCTGTCAACGGAAAGTTCGAACGGGAAGACCTCAAGCTTGCTGTCGTGCACCACGGCATCCACGGACAGATTGTCTATGGCACCTATGTCCTTGTTCTTGAAAAGCAGCAGGCGCGTAATCCTGCGCAGGTCTCCGGCATCGCTGACCATAAGGTCGCTTCCGCTGATTCTGAGTATCCCGTCAAGAGTAGGCACGATGACACTCATATTGGTATCCAGTTGAGTCGTGGCAGACAGGTCAAGGTTGAACTTCCCGTCGAATGACTTCAGAGCCGGCATCATATCATCCACGGAAGGCAGCATATGGATAATCTCTCCGGCGGACACATCCGCAATCCGCAGGTTTGCGCCCAACTCGATGTCCTCCCGGCTTCGGGTGGCATAAAACGCATCCACACCCAGAGCTCCGAAATTGGTGACAGCCGAGGCTTCCGTCATCTGGAGAGTACGGTCCTTCATCCTCAGTACGGTATTGAAAGGCGCAACACTTATATCGGACATCTCCACCCTGTCCGCATTCAAAGACAACGTGGCATCCAGATTAGCAGGAACCACAATCAAAGGCATCTTCCTGACCGGGGGCTGGCCCGAAAGCGAGTCCACCACATAAGTTCCCTCGGCTTCCGAAGCGCCGTCAGTGTCTTCCACGCGACGTCCGTTATCCACTGCCACGAGAATCTCGTTGATGTTCAGCCGATGCGAGCTCAAATCAAGGTCCGCTCTTACCGTACCCTTGCCCATAAACGCACGCCTCAATCCCCTCACCCTGCCTTTTGCCGAAACATCCGACGTTCCGGACTTGAGCCGGAGACTGTCGAGATGTATCTCATTGTCGGTAAAGCCAAGCCTGACGGAAGAAAACCTCGTTCTGAGCGGGAAGGACGGGGAAGATACGAAGCCGCCCTTCAGATGCAGTTCGCCCGAAGGTTTCCATCGGCTCAGATATGCCGTGATGGATGAATCAAGCTTGAAATTCAGATTCCTGTCGGCAAAATCATCTTCCCGAAGTTCCCTATGTACCCTTCCAGCCCCCGCACGGCGTTTGAGCGTGTCGTTGCGGGCCGGCCTTTTCTGAAGCGACGCCTCCGCGACAGCCCCCATAACGCCTACACGGTTCTCTCCCGCCCTCACGAAAGCGAATCTGTCTTCATTCACGAAAGTGGCTCTGGGCACCACGGCACCGCGCTCTTCAACCTTATATATCCTGAACCGGTTGCGCATACCCCGCACCCTGGCTTTCAAATTTTCTCCCCTGTCGAACAGCAGGCTGTCCATATCCACCACAAGATCAAGTCCGTCCGAATTCGAACTCAGCGTTATGTGAGGGTGGCCCGCCACGGCATCCATACTGTCACCCGGCATCCTCAGACTGAGGGCATCACCGTCCACACGGCCATTCAGCGTTGCCGTCCTGAACCTGTAGGTCTTCAGTTCCTCCCGGTTCACATCTGCATTCAGGCCAAATTCCAAAGTCCCTCCCACGAACATATCCCCGGAAAGGAAATGATACAGCGAATCGAGCACGGCATCGCCCTCAGCATTCAACCTATATCGGGAACCGTCACCAAGCAGATCCCTGACACTGCCGTCCGCCTTCAAGTTGATGCCATCAGAAGACAATGTCAGCCGCGAAATTTCCGCATCCACATTGCGATCCGGAGTTGATGAGCCCCCGGCATCAAGCGAAAGCGCCACGGCAAGATTCGCGGGCCTGTAATAAATTTGGGCAGAAGGAATACGGAGGGAAAGACCGACTGTCGGGAATTCGCCTGCAGAGAGTTTCATTTCGACATCGGACTCCAGACAGAACGGAGCCTTTGCCCGTCCCAGAGAGTTCGAGGAACCGGAAATGCAGCCGGAAAGCAGGATGTTCCGAATCTTCAGAAGAGAACTGTCCAGAGATGCATCCAGCCTCAGCGAATCAAGGTCGGCGGCAAGTGACATACGGTCCCTGTTGTCGGTATAGACCAGCCGCGACCTGTCAATTATGAAACCGTCCGCCGAAATGGCGGGAAGGGAGAATGACGAACTGTCCTTTTCCGACTTTCCGGCGGACTTGAAAATCTGCCAATTTGCCGCAGAACCATACTTGTGAGCATATACCGAAAGCCCCCGTACGCCGCAATCGCTGAGCGTCACGGCCCCGGAAAAAAGGCCGAACGGATTGACGGCGACGGTCATCCGGTCAACGGCGAGCAAGGTATCGGACTGCTCTCCCCTGCCCTCGGAGCCGAAGCCGGAGGCGGGGAAACGCTTATGCGGATAGGTGAGCGACAGCGAATCCACCGTCACTTTCAACTTGGGAAAATTCCGCAGCAGGGAAACATCGAGGCGTGAATATGCCAGTTCTCCGTCAATGAATTCACCGGCATATCCGCCGATTATGGAAGAAACAAAAGGCATATTAAGGACAATCTGCAGCACAATGACCAGCAAGGCCACCGCACCGCAGACTATCGCCGCGATTTTCCCTATGAGTTTCATCAAAGGCCTATCTTCTTGAAGAAGTCGTTGCCCTTGTCATCCACCAGAATAAATGCCGGGAAGTCTTCGACTTCAATCTTCCAGATGGCTTCCATCCCGAGCTCGGGATACTCCACGCACTCTATGCTCTTGATGTTCTCCTGTGCAAGGATGGCGGCGGGACCACCTATGCTGCCAAGATAGAAGCCGCCGTGCTTCTTGCAGGCATCCGTCACCTGTTGTGTGCGGTTGCCCTTCGCGAGCATTATCATTGAACCGCCGTGGTCCTGGAATTCATCCACATAAGGGTCCATTCTGTTGGCAGTGGTCGGGCCCATCGAGCCGCAGGCCATTCCGGCGGGAGTCTTTGCCGGACCGGCATAATAGACGGGATGATCCTTGAAATATTGAGGCAGATCCTCTCCCGCATCAAGACGGGCCTTCAGTTTGGCGTGGGCGATGTCACGCCCCACTATGATGGTTCCGTTGAGACTCAGACGGGTGCTCACCGGATA
>JAKSKJ010000118.1 GCA_024401795.1 Bacteroidales bacterium
CTTCCCAAACATATGAAGATGAGTGTCAATGCCACTCCTTCACCGGAGCCGGAGGCTGTCCGCAATCATATATCCAATTTCCTGGCATCCAACGGTTTTGCCGAGATAATGAATAATTCCCTCACCAAGTCGGATTATTACGAGAAACTCGTGACTTTCCCCGCCGACCGTTGTGTCAGGATTGTCAATCCTCTCAGTCAGGATCTGAATGTGATGAGACAGTCCCTTATCCCCGGAGGCCTCGAAGTGGTGGCGTACAATGCCAACCGTCAGGTTTCCTCACTTAAGATGTTTGAATACGGGTCCGTGTATCAGAGACTCCCGGAGAAGACCGGGGAAACTCTGGAGGGCTATGAGGAGCACCAGTGCTTCACTCTTATGATGTCCGGAACCAGCGACAAAGCCTGGAACGGAGGAGCGCGCAAGAGTGATTACTTCCAGTTGAAGGGCTATGTCGAACTTCTCTTCAAACGCTATGGTGCAGACCTGTATCAGATGTGGACAGATGCCGCCCCGGCGGATATCTATTCCGAAGGTGTGGTTTACAAACTTCCCGGTCAGGGTAAGGTTGTGGCAACACTGGGCGTCATCAATCCGGTGTTTGCAAAGCGGTTCGGAGTGAAGCAGCAGGTGGTCGCCGCAGAAATCAGCTGGCCTGTACTGTTCGAACTTGTAAAGCGCGACAAGGTTGCATTCCGCGAGTTGCCCAGGTTCCCGGAGGTTCGCAGGGATTTGGCTCTCCTTCTCGACGAGACGGTGAGTTACGCCGATCTCAGAGTGTCCGCATTCAAACAGACGAAGAAACTCCTGAAGGGGGTCAGTCTGTTTGACGTTTACAGAGGGGACAAGATTCCGGAAGGCAAGAAGCAGTATGCGCTCAGTTTCGCTCTCCAGGATTTGGAAAAGACACTTACCGATGATGATGTCGAAAGAGCTATGAACAAGATTCTGGAGTCATTCAAGAACCAGTTCGGTGCAATTCTGAGGTAGAATGACACGCTTTCTCCGTTGCCTTTTGACGGTCATCCTCGTGACCCTTTCCCTATGCTGCTGTGGCCGCAAGGGGGAGGTCATACCCAAGAAGACGATGGCGTCAATCTATGCCGAAATGTTTCTGGCGGACCAGTGGCTGACGGACCATCCGGAGGCGAGGAAGGCGGCGGATACCACATTTTTCTATAATCCCATATTCAAGAAGCACGGCTATTCCAGCCTTGATTATGAGGAAAGTGTAAGATATTATATACGTCACCCCGAGAAATATACGCAGATAATGGAGGAGGTCAGCAGGTTATTGACGGCGGAGCAAACCCGGCTGGAGAAAATAAGTGAGGAACAGGAGCGTGTGAGAAAACTCAATGCGCAGATACGCGGCTATGACAGGAAGGACTTTGCTGATTCTCTGGACTTGATATTATACGGAAAGGATGTTAAGGGAAAATACTGTATTCGGACCGATTCGGTCGAGACGTCTGGGAAACTCCCTGGGCGTAAATCTGTTGCCGGAAAAAGGAAAGCTTTGCAATTTTGACTGCATATATTGTGAATGCGGTTGGAATGCGGATGGCCGAGAAGACAGAAAATTGCCTTCCGCCGCGGATGTGAGGCGTGCGCTTGAAGACAAGCTCGCCTCCTGTATGCTGGAAGGAACGCCCATAGATTCCATAACTTTTTCCGGAGACGGTGAACCTACTCTCAACCCGGATTTTCCGCAGATTGTAGATGATACCTTGCAGCTGAGGGACATATATTACCCGGCCGCGAAGGTGTCCGTGCTGTCGAATGCCACTATGACGGGCAGAAGGGAGGTGGTAGATGCTCTCAGGAAGGTTGACAACCCGATTTTGAAAATTGATGCCCCTACGGATGCGCTGGCTGCCAGAATAAACCGTCCTTGCGGAGGTTATTCGGTGGATGCGGCGGTTCGCAATCTTGAAGTGTTCGAAGGAGACTTTATTCTGCAGACAATGTTTTTGAAAAGCCGTGATTTCGACAGTTCCGCGCCGGAAGTGATAAATCCCTGGATGGAGATTGTCCGCAGGCTCAAGCCACGCGAGATAATGGCATACACCATAGACAGGCCCACGCCTCAGGAAGGGCTTCGCAAGTTTACGGTTGAAGAGATGAGGGCTCTGCTCCAACCGCTGATTGAAGAAGGATTTAAGATTCAGATAAAAGCTTGATGATATGGCACTTTTTGAAAAATATGGATATTTGCCGGACGAGGCGCATGTTTCCCGGCGTTTGCAGGAGATTCTCTCCAATTCCGGGAAGTCTTCTCCCGAGATTCTGAAAAAGTGTTTTTCCTTTATGGATTTGACGACACTTCATCCGGAGGATACTGCCGATTCCGTCCGAAGGCTTGTCGATAAGGTCAATTTGCTGGAAAAGGAATATCCGGATTACCCGATTCCCGCTTCTGTATGCGTGTTTCCCAATTTCGCGTCAGTCGTGCGCGATGCCAGAAATTCTCCTGATTTGCACGTGACCACTGTTGCCGGGTGCTTCCCCGCATCGCAGAGTTTCCTTGAAGTCAAGGTGAAGGAGGCGGAGATGGCTGTGGCGGATGGTGCCGATGAGGTGGATATGGTCCTCGCTCTGAATTCATTCCTTGCCGGTGATTATGAATCGGCATACCGGGAAATAGCGGTGATAAAGCAGGCGACAGACAGGGTCGCCGCCAGTTTGGGGCGTACGGTGATTCTGAAGGTCATTCTTGAGACCGGAATACTCCGTACTGTTGCGAATATCGCAAACGCTTCTTTTCTGGCTATGGAGGCGGGGGCGGATTTTATCAAAACCTCAACGGGAAAAGTAAGTGTGAATGCGACTCCCGAGGCGGCGCTCGTCATGTGCGAGTGTATCAAGGCTTTTTATGCGGAAACGGGTCGTGCGGTCGGGTTCAAGGCTGCCGGAGGAATCTCCGATGCCGGGGAGGCATTTTCCTATTATTCGACAGGTGCTTCGGTCCTCGGCGATGAGTGGATGAACAAGGGACGTTTCCGTTTCGGGGTCAGCCGTCTCGGAAACAGTCTTATGAGTGCGATAGAGGGGAAAACGGTCAGTTATTTCTAGGGATTCCGCCTCTGCGTGGTGAGATAATGTGAAGGACAGCCTGACGGCTGTCTTTTTTTTGATTTTTCTCGGAACTGCAGACAAAAAATCATTTTCCGCGATATTGTCAAAGGCTGATTTTTGAAGTTAAACGTTTTCTTTTTTGCAACACACTTTGTCTCCCGGTAACTTTGCAAACGTAAATGGAGGGAATGTTATGAAAAGATTTGTTTGTTTTCTTTGCGGGGCGATTGTTCTGTCGTCCTGCGAACCGGAAGAGATAAACGTTGCGTTTGCCGGTATGAATGGGAGTGACAGTATGGAATCCAACGGGATTCCGCACGGGATGATAGAACTTGGAGACAGGTTGGAGGATCCTTACACTGTTGCGAATATGACAAAGGCCGTCGAGTCTCTGTATCCGACCAAGGCGGGCAGTGTGGAATTGTCGCCAACTGACCTGTATGTCAGATTCCTGCCTAAGAGTCAGGAAGAATTCGATATGCTTGAGAAGTATTGCCCCAATCTTCTGGACCATCCCGTGGATTTCGAGATCAGGAAAGAAGGGGACTATTACCACGATCCGACGGTACCGGAAGATCAGTTTACCTGGCAATATGCCGTTCTGGAGAAGGATGCTCCTTTCCCTACGGGCATAGAATATGAGATTATCGACAAATGCTACATTGCCGAACACGATATTGTTACGAGGGCGGGAGATACCGGAATTGATTGGGATGCAGTGGAGAGAGAGGCCTTCCGCCTGACCGGCAATGGGGATATGCTTGTGCCGAAAACAAAGTCGTCGATGTGCCCGAGCGGAAGAATTGCAATAGTGGACGACTCCTATGATTCAGAACCGATAGGCGTTGAGGGCGTCACCGTTTCTTGTAACACTTTTGTCAAGTTCGCACACGCGTTTACTGATGAGGAGGGATATTATGAGATGGGCAAGTCATTCACCAGAAATCCCCGATATCGCCTGCTGTTCAAAAACAAGAAGGGTTT
>JAKSKJ010000119.1 GCA_024401795.1 Bacteroidales bacterium
AGGCAGACGGCAAGCGCCGCCGCGCAGACAAAGTGACGAATACAGTTGCCAGACAACATATCATTACGAAAATAAAGAATCCTTCATAACCGAGCCATTGCTGCAGATATCCCGCCACAAGCCCCGGGAGCATCATACTCAGAGCCATAAAACCGGTGCAGAGCGCATAGTGGGAGGTTTTCATAGGCCCGTTTGCAAAATGTATCATATACATTGTGTATGCGGTGAATCCGTAGCCGTAACCGAACTGGTCCACAACGATGCAGAGACCGATTACGAGCAGCGATGACGGCTGGACAATGCTCATAAACAGATAGACGGAGCAGGGCAAGGCAAGTGCCAGCGCCATAGGCAGCATACAGTGCTTCAAGCCCTTGTGGGAGATATGGAGGCCTCCCACAATGCCGCCGGCCAGAAGGGCTATCACTCCGAAGGTTCCATATACAAGTCCGAAAGCCTCCTTTCCCAACTGCAGGCCGCCCGCTTCCAGGCCGTCACTGAAGAAGGGATACAGCATCTTGACCGACAACGCCTCGGGCAGACGGTACAGAAGCATAAACGCTATTGCCAGCCATATCCCCTTCTTGGTGAAGAAGGTGGCGAAGGCTCCGCCGAAATCCCTGAAAATCTGCTTCGCTCCCAAATTTTTCCTGTCGCCGTCCTCTTCCGGCTTGGGCAACATAAAGGAATGATATACGGTAATGACGGCAAGAATCGCCGCCGTGGCAACCATAGTAATGCTCCAGGCAGTCTCCGTCGAACCGTACTTCCGCTCGAGCAGACCGGCCAGAACCACAAGCACGCCCTGCCCGAACACCATCGCGATACGGTAGAAGGTGTTGCGTATGCCCACAAATGCGGACTGCTTCTTCAGCGGCAGCGCCAGCATATAGAAGCCGTCTGCGGAGATGTCGTGGGTGGCGGAAGCAAATGCCGCAATCACAAAGAAAATGAGCGTGAGGGTGAAAGCCGACACCTTGACGGCTATCAGGCCCACAGCCAGCGCCATCAGTGCCTGCATCGAGACAATCCACCAGCGCTTGCTGCGAAGAATGTCCACGAAAGGACTCCAGAGGGGCTTTATTACCCAAGGGAGACCTATCAGACTCGTAATCAGGGCCAGACGGCCGTTATCCATCCCCATATCCTTGAACATCACGACGGATATGGTATTGACGATGAAATATGGCAGGCCTTCCACAAAATACAGTGTGGGAATCCAGGCCCAGGGACTTCTATCCGATTTCTGCACCTCTATAATAATGTTTCAATATTTCCCTGTATCCGTAGCCCTTCGATGCCATCACGGCGGCTCCTATCTGGCACAGGCCCACTCCGTGGCCCCAGCCGCGTCCGTCCAGGACGAAAGAGTCTCCATCCCTGACAACTTCGAACGCGG
This sequence comes from Bacteroidales bacterium, assembly GCA_024401795.1. Classification (GTDB taxonomy): domain Bacteria; phylum Bacteroidota; class Bacteroidia; order Bacteroidales; family UBA932; genus Cryptobacteroides. The sequence goes on from JAKSKJ010000119.1 coordinate 1,400, forward strand.
AGCTCTTGAGATGGCTTTCCGAGAGCGCCCTTCGCACTGCAAGCTCTTTTCCCACAGTCAGTTCACCCTTGGTTCCACTGATCTTCAGACGCACTATCCGCCCCGAATCCCCGCGCTCCAGAGGGGTCAGGTCCGTCACCGTTCCGAGGTCTTCCCCCGTCCTCCGCCTTACCAGCTCCGACAGCTCACCGGCGGTGTAACGCACCTTCCAATGGTAAAAGTCCCTTGTCCTCAAGTCATAGTCATTCAGGACCTGGGAAAGCACTGCATCCTCCTCGCAGTCGCAAAAATCCTTTCCGCCGTCGTTGTCGGCAACGGACTGCAGATATGGGAAGTCAACGTCCTCCCAGCAGGCGCTGAACCTCTCCGTCACTCCCCCGCAGCACTTCGAATAGCGGGCATCGCAGAGCCGTCCCCCATAAGTGAGGGTCTGCCCCCAGGTCTCTTCTATCGCCTTGCGCACTCTGTCGCCGGAAGCCATCGCAATGCCCTGATAACGCTGGCAATGGTCGTCGGCGCACACGTCAAAACGGGTATGAGGCAAATCCGCCGCAGTTCCTTCACGCCTGTCCCGAATGCGGGCGAGCACCCAACTGCGGGAGATTACGGCGTGAGCCTTGAGCAGCTCAAGAGAAGATGACGACTTCATCTCCGACGAAATCACACTCAGCAGGTAGTCCTCGATGCCGATTATGTTGACGGCAGTGATTCTACCGTCCTCAACTATGAATTTGAGGTCTCCGGCATACTGCAGGTCACGTCTCTGCTCCCAATGGAAGTCTATTCCGATGGTGACGCCGTACAGTATGAAAGACGGTGCGGCGAAAACCGATGTCACGATGCCGGTTCCTTCCGGTGCGGCCGTTCCCGAAGCGGGCACGGCAGGTGCCTCGAAGTTCAGTTCGTCATAAAGTTTCCCTTCGAAAAGTATTTTTCCGTCACGCATTGAGACCCTGCGGGGTCCGTCTCCGGACGGCAGCAGGCCGAAAGATATTTCCTCCGAAGACATTATGCCGACTTCCAGTGTCTGCTGAGCTTTCATTACAGTAGGGCCAGAAGTTTATCTTTTATCACCTTGTATTCGCTTTCGAACTGGGGGGTCAGGACGTCCTTCCCCATAGCAGCCTCTATCTCTTTCATAGGCCAGTAGCGCCCTCCCTGAACCTCATAGTTGTCCGGGTGCAGGTCGAAATGTCCCACGGTCGCGTACACGAAAACCATCTCTCTGTCCATCCCGTTCTCAAAGACATAACGGTGGATCAGATGGGGATTGAAATCGTAGAATCCGAGCTCCTCCCCCGCTTCACGGTAGAGCGCCTCCTCCAGATATTCGCCGTAACTGACGTGCCCGCCGACGGCCGTATCCCACCTGTCCGGCATCAGGTCCTTGTGCACACTGCGATGCTGGAGGTAAACGTCCGACATTCTATCGATGACGTGGAGGTGAACCACGGGGTGGAGATAAGCGTTGCTGTGGCAGGCTATCCGGCTTGCCTGATTGACAACGCTGCCTGTCTCATCTATTACAGGCAGCATCTCGGATGCCTTGCCGCCAATTTCCTCGCCTATCTTGGAGGCAGGTTCTGAAGGATAGACCAGTTCAAACATATCAATAATTGATAATCTGCAACTCCTCGGGAGTATAAAGAATCGAATCTATGAAATCCGGACTTACGTAAGACAATAGCAGGAAGGCTCCGAAAGCCAGAACTACAAGGAGCACGACGGCAAGAAGCCAGATCCACCGGTGACAGCGTTTCTTTCCGTCCCGGTTATCGGGTTCCGGCTCCGGTTCCGGTTCTTGATTGTGCTCGGGGGCGGATTCCGGTGCAGAGTCCAAGGTCGGTTCCGGTTCCTGTACCGGTTCCGGGTTTGCTTCCAAAGTTGGTTCAGGTGCCGGGATGGGCTCGGAGACAGGTTCAGGTTCGGATTCCTGTTCTTCTTCCATATTTGATTCCGGAACATCAATATCAAACGGTGCAGAAAAAGGAGAAACTCCGGCATCGAAGCCATCCAATTCTTCCGGAGCCGTATTCCTCAAAGAAACAGGCTCAAGCCCGTATCCCTCCGGATATATGTCAAGATTCTCGTCAGGCACAAAGAAAAATTCGTTGTCCTTTGTGGCACGCAGACGCCCCAGCCCCGGAAGTGAAACGGTTTTCCTGAGCACCAAAGCATTCCTCAACTCCTTCATAAAATGGGACAGAATCTCCTTCACAGCCTGAGGGTCCATTGAATTGTTACGTGCGTAGAGGTCAACCAGAAGATGATCTCCGATGTCGTAAGACACAAAGGAGAGCTTGCGGTACGGTGGATGAATGGTGAATCCCCTGTCCGAAAAGGACGCAGGGACAATGGCGGCAATGAAGGTACCGACCCCTGGCAGAGCCACACTGTCGTGGTCCGCTATCAGTTCCGCCACCATCTTTGACAACAATTCCATATCCATATCTCTACAAATATAACAAAAAAACACTTAGGAGTGATAAAAAATGCAGATTACCAAGTTTTCTTTCAAGATTGGCCGGATTAAGAACCTGTTTTAAAATTACAAAAAAGTTTTGCTTAATTAAGTTTTTGGTGTATATTTGCAGTCCCGTTCACGAACGGAATTGAAATATTCCTCCTTAGCTCAGTTGGTTAGAGCACCTGACTGT
>JAKSKJ010000012.1 GCA_024401795.1 Bacteroidales bacterium
CTCAAACCTTCTGCGGGAGAATGGCCGGACAATTACATAATGACTCAGGTCAGGGCGCTTGTAAGCCGCTATTCCAAACTCGGAGACAAAGCCTTCTACCACATCTACCTCACCATAGACGACACGTTCGCCGAGGCGATGAAATAGGTTCAGTTCCGGATTTTAAGCGTCACCATATTCTGGTTGAAGATATACTTGTAATCGATATTCTCGCAGAAAGCATCCGCGAGAGTGAGCCCCAGACCTATCCTTGCATCGGAAGCCCTGACAGCCTCGACACAATTGAAGGCCATTCCGTCATCGTGAATCGAAATGCTGACCACATCATCCTTCACGGATGCCGCAAGATCTATGACACTTGCGTGGCCGTGGCGTATGATGTTGTTCACGAACTCCTCGGCACACACCGCCGCCGTGTTGACTGTGCGGGGCTTTGCCTGATTTGATTGCAGGAAGGAGCGCAGCGCCACGACGGCATCACTGAGCGATTGTACCGTGGGCTGCAGGGTCATATCCAGAACTTCCGCTTCGTTACTGAAAGGAATGAGCAGGAAACGGCTGAGCCCGGGATCCCTGTGGCGCAGTATCATCTCCCAGACCATTATGGCAAGACCTGTCACTATCTGGCCGATGAAGAACCCTATCCACCTGCCTTTCAGAAGAAGGAAGAACACCATCGGGAGCAGGGTCTGGGCTATGGACAGCAGCAGCGCCAGCCCCTTTCTCCCATAAAATTGGAATACCGGGAGCAGGTTGCAGAGCATTGCCTGCATAACTATGTTCAGCGAAAACAACGGCACCGCCTTCCTCACCATATCGAGCCCGTTGCCTTCGGGAACTCCGAGCAGCGAACCGATCTGTGCAGGGAAAAGCACCAGAACCGCAGTGTATCCGATGAAACACAGCGCCATAAATAAATACCCGCGCTTTATGAGCATTTGCATACCTTTGCTGTCATCCAATCCCCTGAGAATGGAACCGACGGGCTGTATCGCACGGAGCGTACCGTTGAGTATAATCATCGAGAAAGCCAGCAGCTGGATGCAGACCGCAAGTGCGACGAGTCCGTCATCGCCGATATATCGTGAGGCAACGTAATTGTTCCCTACATACTGCACAGACAGCAGCACCGTCGAGAGGAAGAAAGGAAGTCCGATGGATAATATCTTCCCCAATGCCACCTCTCCTGGCTTTGTCCTGCACAGACGCAGACTCTCCTTCTTACGGAAATGAGGCATTACCATGAGGATGCACACCACATACATTACGCAGGTGGCGGCTGATGCCCCGGCAATCCCCCAGGAAAAGACCTTGATAAAAACTATGTCGAGCAGGATATTGAACACATTGCCCACAATGACGGCACGGGAGACTATCTTCGGATTTCCATCCACCGTAACATACTGATTGAGCGTCAGCATAATAAGCTGGGGCGTAGCCGAAATCAGAGTTATGCGCATAAAGGCGTCCGAAAGGGGGCGCAGCGTTTCCGACTGGCAAAGCAATGCCGATATACGGTCGAAGAACAACAGACCGGCAGAAGTGAAAAGTAATCCCAGAAGCAGGGATAACCCGACTGAAAACGAAAAGAGTTTGTCAGCGCTTTTCCTGTCACCCTTGCCGATAGCCATTCCCGCCAGCATCGTGGAACTCGCCACATACAGACAGGTGACTGCAAAAAAAGCCTGAAGCAGAGGCTTGCTCAAATTGACGGCGGCCAGACCATTTTCTCCAATCAGATTCCCTACGATGGCAGCATCGACGATATTCGCAATCTGCGTCGCGGCAACCGTCAGAATAGAAGCCCAGAGATACTTGTTGAACGCTTTGTTTATCAGATTCGGTTTCCTTTCAGGCATTGCGATGATTTTATTCCAGTGAAAATGAAGGTGCCTTGGCTTCGGAACTGTAGAGCAGGTCGAAATCCAGACCTAGTCCCACGATTTCCTTGAGGAAAGCATTGAAATACACGTCTTCGCGCCAATCCTGCATAAAGACTACGTAGAACCACCCGTCAGCGGCAGTGACTTCCATCAGTATGCCGATACCTATCGGTTCACCTGCCGGAAACAGGGCCTCGATATGCTTGTCGCAAGTCCCGAATGACTTCTTGCCCGAATAGCTTATGGCAAATGTGGTCTGGTTGAAGAACGCCCCCATCCCCTGCGCGACGGCATCGAACTTGGCCTGCAGCGTGGGTAGCCCGTTGACAGCATCGCAGGCCGCCTTAATCCCCGTTACGGTGTGGAGCAGTATGCTCGGATCCGAAAGGTAGAGGATGTCACCGCGCATAGCGGTATTCTGCTTTTCCAACGACATACCCTTCATCGAATGCTCATAGACGAGAGGAAGGGTCGTTACCATATTGTGATGGGATTTCTCCGCGCCCACTACGTGGCGGTAGTCGCAATAAACCTGCGCTATTATGGGCTCCTGCGCATCGGGATGCAGTTTGTCGATGGCGTGGCACATCAGGAGCGAAAGTATGGTATTGGGAGTCCCGTCGCTGCTCTTGCAGAGTGACATCAGCTGATTTTCGTTGATGCGTATGTAATGGAGATACTGACGCGAACGCACTACAAGTCCCTGCTCCTCGAGACGCAGCGCCTTCGCCGGAATCTCCGGCTTCGGCAGGAGGTCATCAGTCTCCGGCAGGGGAACGGTGAACGGGTCAAAGTATTCCGCCGGATCGACCGGTGTGCCGGCAAGCCATACTTCCGGCATCTCCTCTTCCCCGCCGTATCGCATCTTGCAGTAGTAATACATCAGAGTATGCAGCATCGGTCCGCGCCCGCGGCCGTCGAATATGGCGTGGACGTTGTTGAAGAAGATGTCCTTCCCGAAATAAGTCAGTGCGAAGAGATGGTAGTTAGACTCGGAACCGCACAAGGTCATAGGCTTGTCTGACTCCTTGACAACAAGGGGCAGATCATTGTCTTCGAGCATATAGCCCTTCCCGTCGGCGACGATGCGTTTCTTGAGATAAGGATATCGCGTCATCGTAATGTCAAGGGCGTCACGCAACGCTTTCCCGTCCACTTCGTCCTTCATATGGACGATGTAGCGGAAAGACTTTGAGATATGCTCGTTCAGACAGTAATAGTCCAGTGTGTCACAGAAAAAGTTTTGCATAATTGTCCGGGTTAAAAAAAGTGCGCGAAATGTTTCCAGATGAGGTCAATGTACTTCTGCTCCATATTGGAGTCGCTGGTAAAAACGAGGACCACATCCTTTTCCGCACTCACGAACACAAGTTGGCCACCAAGACCTTCCAAGCGGTATGTGCCGTGTTTGCCCTGCCACACGTAATATCCGTAGCCCTGTGAATGTTCATTTTCCGGATCGTTCAGCACTGCTGGATCGGAAAACTTGATGAATGCCTGCCTGGGACTGGATTCCACCAACCTGGATGTCATAGTATCAACCCACTCTGCCGGGAGCAGCTGACAGCCGTTCCATTTGCCGTGCTGAAGCAGAAGCTGCCCCAGCTTGGCCACATCTTCGGTGCAGAGTTTCATCCCCCAGCCTCCGACGCATATCCCCGCAGGACTGTTTTTCCACTCCATATCCGTGATATGCAGCGGTTCCAGCAGTCTCGGGGTTATGTAATCCATTACGCCTTTGCCGGATGTCTTCTCTATGATTGCAGCCATTATGTACGACGAGAAGAGATTGTAATAGAACTGTGTACCCGGCATACTGGCCTGACTTGAAGCGAAGAATTCTCTTATCCAGTCGAAATCCGCATCAGCATCTTTATGGAAGACGGAAAGAAGCCTGGGCGACTCTTCCAGACCGCAGGTCATTGTCAGAAGATGGCGTATAGTCATTGCAGCGAGTGTGTCCGAGACGTGTTCCGGGAGCTGTTCCGGAAAGAAATCCATCACCTTGTCCTCCACACTGAACAATCCTTCCTTCACAGCAAATCCAGCTGCCATTGCAAGGACGGTTTTGCTTATGGATTGCACATCGTATCTGCTTTCCGGTGTTTTTCCGTCATACCATTGCTCGAATACGACCTTGCCGTGCTCCACAACCATAATGCTGTACGGCCGGGCGTGGTCAGGGGCTGTGACGGATATCGCATCATTGTAGAAACTTTCTGCCGCAGCGGCCCACTCGGGAGAAACCTCGCCGCGCGTCAGGCTCGCCTGAACATTATCACACCCTGTGGCGAGAAGAATAATAACGAAAAATAAAATTGACAATGCTCTTTTCATCACTTGTTTGTCTGTTTGTTGAATATACGGTCTGCTTCCAGGTACAGAAGCTCCGTTTCCATAATGTTGCGTATGCGGTTGCTGATGACCTTGCGGCCCACGTCGGACATCATTCCGTCGTGATGTTCCGCAATGTCATATACGGTCAGCTGGTGAGGAGGGATGAAATTCTGGAGTCCCCCGGCCATTTCCCGCACTATGTGCGCAAAATAAGTGCGCTGCGATACCGGCAGGTTCTCCGCAATCTTCAATGCCTTGAAGAAATGCACCCTCCCTGTGTACGGACGGGGCTCGAATTCCGCCATATTGCGACCAACCCGGCGGGAATTCTCAATGATTGTCTCAAGCATCCCGCGTTCGCGGAAATCCGCAAAGAGCGGGCTCTTCTCGTAATATTCCCTGTTCACGCGTTCCACCTGATTGGCCAGGACAAGACGTTTGTCGTAGTCGCTGTTCATAATATAGGCGTCGATGAGAATCAGACTTCCCATATCTTCCCCCGCTTCCTTCAGCTGACAAGCCATTTCGTAAGCAATCATACCCCCATAGCACCATCCTCCGAGATTGTAAGGTCCTTTCGGCTGACGCTTCTTCAATATCTCTATGTATTTGGCGGCTATGGCCGGAATCCCCTCCCGGATATCTTCGGGATGGTAGATGTTGTATTGCTCTATCACCGAGAACGAACAGCAGTCGCCGATGTCGTTCGCAAGGGCGTAATATGCTTCACTGCCGGTGCTGCCGGTGTGAATGAATACAAGCGGAGCCTTGTCTTCGTGGGAAGAATAGACATAGTCCAGAGGAGCATCTGACGACGCGCTTTCCAGAATGCGCGCCATTCCGCGGACAGTGGGATTCTCGTAGATTCGCGCAGGCGGCACTTCCTTGTGCAGAGATTTGACGATTTCGGCGCACAGTCGCATTATCTGGATGGAATCTCCTCCCAGTTCGAAGAAACTGGAGTCCGCCCCGACACATTCGATGCCGATGCCGAGCACCTGACAGAAAATTCCGGCTATCCTATGCTCCATCTCCCCTGAAAGCGGTTGCAGATCTTCGCGGTCCCTGCGCGGTAACGGCAGGTTCTTGCGGTCAATCTTGCCTGTGGCGCTTATAGGAAACCTGTCCATATGAACATAACGCAGAGGCACCATATAACGTGGAAGCCTCTCCGAGAGGAACCCGATTATATCATCATTCTCAACGGACGGACCGTCCGAGGTATAATAGCCGCAAAGATACTTGCTGCCACGGCCGTTGTCCACACCCTGGACTACGGCTCCCGTTATGCCGGGAACACGCTTCATCACGGACTCTATTTCACCCGGCTCCACCCTCTGCCCGTTGATTTTAAGCATCCAGTCCTTGCGGTTGACATAATGGATGATGCCGTCGGCATCATAGCGGGCCACGTCACCGGTATGCAGCCATCCGTCCCTGTAGAGAGAGGCAGTGCGCTCCGGATCCTTGAAATAGCACTTGCAGAAAGGACCTTTGAGAACCAGTTCTCCGTCTATGTCGGGAGGAACATCCTTGCCTTCCTCATCAACGACGCGGGCGACAATGCTGTTGATGCCACGCCCGAGAGGCGCCGAATCCGACATTTCAGCCACTTCATAGGACATCGCGGCGCCGCCGGTTTCGCTCATTCCGAACATATTGTAGAGAGCATACCCGTCCTGGGAATGTTGTGAAGTCAGTTTCTCTCCGCCCGTGATTACGGCCCTGAGCGACTTGCTGCGGTTGTGGAACATAGTCAGGACTGCCGGACTGATATGGCATACGGTTATACCGTGCTTTTCAATGTAATTCTCTATGGCCTCCGCACTCGACTTGCACGAATCGCTCAGGATATGGACCGTGCCGCCACCGTACAGGACATCGAAGTTACCGATGATGGTGACGAAATAGAACGGAGAAGCCGCTCCGAAACGGGTATCGGCGTTGTGCGCAATGACCGCCGGCACACGAGGGTTGTTGTCAATGAGGGTGGAGTGGTTGTGGAGTATGCCTTTCGGTTTGCCCGTACTGCCGGAGGTGTAGATGAGCAGGGCACCGTCACTGTCCTCCGGACAGCGGATTACAGATTCGTCCGCCTCCGGCAGCGCGCCGATTTCCGCCAGGACAGTCTCGTCTATGGTCAAGGCACTGTCGCAGTGCTCCGTGATGAAATCTATGCGCTCCTGCGGGAATTTGTCGCCCATAGGCACCGCAACGCAACGGGAAAGCCAGATGCCGATCTCCGCCGCCATATATTCAGCGCACGGAGGCAGTTTCAGCGTGATGAACGACTGTGCTCCGATACCTCGGCCGGAAATATATGCGGCCGTCTTGAGCGCAAACGCCAGCAGGTCCCCGTAAGTTGTCTTGCGGACACCGTCATTATCCACCACCGCTTCCCGCTCCGGGAAGTTCCGGCAATTGTCTATGATTCTCTTTATGTACGCAGAATCCATATTTCCCCTATCGTTTGAAATCACTGTCGAATACACCGAGTCCCTGGAGGGAACGCAGGTAGTTCTCCACGTAGTCCCAGGTTGTAAAAGACCATCTGAATCCGAGCCTCAGCAGCACTTGAGCCGTGTAGCCCCTTGTTTCCCATCCGTTCACCACCTTGAAAAGTCCGTCATTGACTTCCTTGTATGCCACAAGGCTCTGGACAAGTTCGGACTTCTGAGGATCCTGCATCGCTTCCGTCAGACGACGCTGGAACTCCTCGTTCTCCACGCGCTCGATAGGGATGCCTATCCGGTTCATACATTCGATGGTGTCACCGTATGGAGGCCAGTGGATGTTGCCCGGCTGGAATACCGTACACCCGTCAGGAGTCAGGGACAAGCGCACGATTGCATCCGCCACCTCGTTAATGGGGGAGAATTCGGAGTATGCGCAGTCCTTGTCGTAGGGGACGCAGCCCAGCGTCTGATATGCCTTCAAGGCCGCCATCGCATTGTTGCTGCGGAAGTTTATCTGGAATTCTCCGTCAGTGGAGCGTGCGGACAGATTGCCCAGACGCATAATCTTTCCTTTAAGACCCCTGTTGCGGACGGCATCCAGCACTGCGCGCTCCGCCAGGAATTTGGATGCCGTGTATTTGGACGTGAGACGTTGACCGTAATAAAGATCCTTCTCGTTCAGGAAATGCGGCGCAACCGGAGCATCGCTCACGGTGAGGCCGGCAATGCTTCCCGTCGATGTCTGGATAAACCTCGCGCCGGTACGGACGCACAGGTCGATGCAGTTCTGACAACCCTTGATATTGATATCCTCGATATCTGTACCTGCGGAGAAATGCTTGACGTTTGCGGCACAGTTGAACAGGACATCGATATGCCTGTCGAAACCGGCCAACGATTCGGCATTGGTCACGTCACCGTCCATGACGATGATGCGGTCGCCGAACTGTCCCTCATATTTCTTTCCGAAATAATAATACAGCAGAGTACGCACGCGGCTCTCGGCGGAAATGGCCTTGCCGCCCCGGACAAGACAGTAGATGTGAGGCACATCGTCCCGTTCAATGAGATTGTGCAGAACGTGTATGCCCAGGAATCCCGTTGCCCCGGTGAGGAACACGTCGCCCATACGTTCGTAGCACCGGCCCTGGCGGAAAGTGTCAAGGTCATTGGCCGCAAGCACATCGTCCAGTTGACTGTAATCGTAATCTTCAATCTCTTCTATCAAAGGAAGGTCGGCGCGTTTGGATTCTCCGTCGTACAGTTCCGGCTTGAGTATCTGTGCAAGGAGACGGGGAGTAGCATTGTCGAAAACGGTCTTGTAAACCAAAGAATATCCCTCCTTGGCGGCCTCGGCTATGAGTTGCATCGCCACAAGCGAAGTGCCTCCCATTTCGAAGAAGTTGTCCTGTGCTCCCACACGCTCCACCTTCAGTATCCTGCTGAAAATTCCGCAGAACGTCTTTTCCACGTCATTCTTCGGCGCCTCGTAGTCCCCGCTTCTGAGTTCGGGCATAGGCAGGCGTTTCACGTCCGTCTTGCCGACAGGGGTCAGAGGCATTTCATCCAGACGGACGAAAATGCCGGGCACCATATAAGGAGTGAGGTGTACCGACATATTCTCCCGTACCTTGTCTTCATATTCCTGAACTGGCACGTCGGCTACAGTTTCATCCACGGTATAATAGCCTATCAGCTTGTCTATACTGCCCAGTTTCCTGATGACGGCCACGCACTGCCGCATACCGGGCTGCTGCGACATCACTGTCTCAATCTCTCCCAGTTCTATACGCAGGCCGTTGAGTTTCACCTGATTGTCGGTGCGGCCCATAATGATGACATTGCCGTCCTTCGTCCACATCGCATAGTCGCCGGTACGATATATGCGCTTCCCCTGCCACTCGATGAAAGTCTCGGCAGTGCGCTCCGGCATATTGTTGTAGCCGCGGGCAAGTCCGATGCCTCCGATGCAGAGTTCGCCCATCACGCCGACAGGCAGTTCGTTGCGGTCGCTGTCAAGCACCTGATAGGTGTAGTTGGTGAACGGTTTGCCCACGTGAATCTCACGCGTACCGTTGAGAACTCCAGCGCTGCTGCCCATAGTGGTCTCGGTGGGGCCGTAAGTGTTGATGATATACACATCCATCTTCTCCAACTCGTCCAGAAGGGCTCCCGGAAGTTTCTCGCCACCGGTCACAACGCATTTCATCTGCTCCTTGACCAGCTTGTAGTATTCGTCGAACTCAAGGTTCACGGCAAGGCGCGACGGTGTGCCGCTGATGGTCTGCGTGCCGGTGCGGCGGCAGAGTTTGACCATCTCCACCGGACTCATGATTTCGTCTTCATTGGCGAAAACAACCGTATCGCCATTGAACACCTGCACGCCGATTTCTCCAACGGAGAGGTCAAAGGAAACGGTGGACTGGCATAGACCGAAGCGGTTGGCATTGCTGTCGGAGCCGAAATTTGTATCGCTCTTGTAGAATGTGAGGAATGATGCCGCTCCCAGGTGCTCTATCATCACACCCTTCGGACGGCCTGTCGAGCCGCTGGTATAGATGAGATATGCCAGGTCGTGCGGATCCACCCTGACGTTGAGATTGCCGTCCGGCTGTGTCTGAGCCTCCTTCAGCAGTTCGTCGATGTCGATGGCTCTGCCGGGATAGTTGGCGGTCCTGTCGGCCGTGGTTATGACGAAACGGCCCTCAGAGTCGTCCAGAATATATTCTATACGGTCTGCAGGATATTCCGGGTCCATAGGGATGAACGCTCCGCCGCATTTCATCACAGCAAACATCGATGTAAGGTAATAGCTGCGGCGCGGCAGCAGGAGCACCACCCTGTCTCCTCTCTGAAGGCCTCTGGCCATCAGGGCGCGGCCCAGACGGTTGGCCTCGGAATTGTACTCGCGGTAGGTCATATCGCGGTCGCAGGCCATCAGGGCCAGGGCATCAGGAGTTTTGACAGCCCAGCGCTCAATACCTTCGTGGAAAGTGCGGATAGGGAAAGACATATCTTCGTTGACACTGTGCATTCCCTCCACCTCAAGCCTCTGGCGTTCACTCATTATGCTGATATTCTTCACCTTGGCTTCCATATCGGCGGCGAAATGCTCCGCCACAGCCACTACGCTTTCCGTGAAGTGGAGAGCAAGTTCACGGCTGTATTGCGCATCATCGTACTCCGCATCCACGCTCGGTACACCGTCAACGTTCATCACGAAGATGCTGAACGGTATCTTGGCCTTGGACAAGGCCATCGAAGATCTTGACACTTCCTTTCCGTTTACACTGTAGGTGCTCATCACGCCCATCTGATAGGCATAGCTGGCGCATCCTTTGAAGTCATAGTCGGAAGCAATGCGGGCAAAAGGATAATTCTCGTGGTCGAGACTCCCATAGAAAGCATCGCTGGCATCCTGTATGAACTCACGGACTGTCTGGTCCTTGATGTGGACGGCGCAAGGAAGGGTATTGACAAACATTCCGACGGTATCGGTGACCCTTATGTCCTGACGGCCGGAACTGATGAATGCCGTATAGACGTCCTTCGTGTTGGCGAAGCGTGACAGGGCATAATTGAACGCCGCGAACCAGAAATGGGCCTGTGTCACACCCTGGGGAAGAGCAACGTTCAAAAGAGCCTGTGGTATAGGAGTGGAGATGTGTCGCGGCAATCCTCCTTCAGTGGAAGTCCTGTCAGCGGGGACGTTGGCGGCAGACTCGTATGTGGCGAACATCTCATCATAGAAAGCCTTGCTCCTCTCCAGTCCTCCCTGCTCCGCCTTCTCGTTCTGATCCTTGGCAAAATCCAGGTACGAGCAACTCTCCCTTTCCATTTCTCGGCCTTCCAGCACGGAAAGAACCTGCTTCAGGAACAGGTCGAGCGATGCCCCGTCCGCCACAAGATGATGCATATCAATCAACAGGAAAACAGGGCCTCCGGATACGGAGCATATCTCCGCGCGAACGAGGGTATCGTGCTCCAGATTGTACGGACGCACGAAATTCTCCCTGACTGCATCCATTTCATCGGCAGAGACGGTCTTCACCGGAATCTCAAACCTTTCAACGGAGGCTTGCCGCATCACCACACCGTCACCGGTCTGAACGAAATTGCAGAAAAGCGCCGGATGGGCCAGAGCGACCTTCTTCACTGCATCCTTCAGGGCCTCGGGACTCGTTTCCGTGGGGAATTCAAGCGACATAGGCATATTGTACATCGTAGTGTCGGGATTCATCTGGCAATCCATATAGACACCCTGCTGAGGGAAGGTAAGCGGAGCTTCCGGCACTTCTGCGGTGCTTTCGGGCTGTTCCTCCCGGGATTGGGCGGCCCCGGGAACGGAGCCTCCACTCATCCACATTCCGAGTATTTCGTTCTCTATGCTCTGGAGCGAAGCAGTCCTTGACAATGACTTGACATCGACCTGAATGCCGTATTTCTTGTATATGAGTGAAGCGAGCCTTATGCTCGAGATGGAATTGAGTCCGACATAACCGAGCACATCCGTGATTGAGAAGTCTTCCGTGTTCACCACCGAAGCGATGACAGACTTGAGCTCCGTTTCCAGCGCATTGAGGGGCGCGGCCGCGGCATTGCCGGAAACACCGGCTTTGGGCTCGGGTTTCGGAAGCGCCTTCCGGTCCACCTTCTGATTCACGTTGAGAGGGATTCTGTCAATCTGCATAGTGACGGCGGGCACCATATATGGCGGCTTGCGGTCCAGAATGAAATCCTTTAGAGCCTGAACGTCCACTTCGGCATCACCGACGACGTAGGCGGCAATGAACTTTCCGCCGCTGGGGTCGTCGAAGGCCTGAACCGTCACGTCCCTGATGCCTTTGAATTCACGTATCACAGCCTCAACTTCCTTGAGTTCTATACGGAAACCGCGTATCTTCACCTGACCGTCCTTGCGGCCCACGAATTCGATATTACCGTCGCAGCGGTAGCGTACTATGTCACCGCTATGGTATGCACGCTCTCCATTCATAGTGAAGAACGCTTCCGCCGTCTTGTCCGGGCGGTTCAGGTAGCCGCGGCCGACCTGCTTGCCCACAATGATGAGTTCTCCTGCTGCCCCCACGGGCAGACGGTGCATCTGCTTGTCCACGACGTAGCAGTCAAGAAGGTCTGTCGGTTTGCCTATCGGAATATTCCGCTCATTCCTGAGCACCGGCAGGGTCGTCGAGAAAACGGTACATTCGGTAGGGCCATAACCGTTGTGGAAGGTGTATCCGACGGGCGGATCCACGCTGACAAGTTTCTCGCCGCCCACACTGAGGTGCTTGAGCGAATGATTCTCCTCATTCTGAAGGAACTGCACGCCCACCTGTGTCGTGAAGAAACTGTGAGTGATGCCGTTGGATTCAAAATATTCGTTGATCGCAACAAGGTCGAGGCGGATATCTTCGGCAATGATGTGGACTGCAGCACCGCAGGTAAGTGCAGAATACATATCCATCATATTGGCGTCAAAGCCGAAGGAAGCATAGGCGGCAACCTTGTGCTCCGGCTTGAGCTCATAGTAACGGTGATGCCACCTTAGGAACGCGACAAGGTTCTGATGCTCCAGCATCACTCCCTTGGGCACACCGGTGGAACCTGAGGTATAAAGCAGTATGAACAGGCTCTGCGGCGTGAGCGGATTCGCAGGAAGTTCCTGCGCAGGAACATCTGCAAGCGCATCGGTCAGAACCACCTCCCCTTCATATCCGTCAATAAGCTCACGGAGTCCGGGGTCGGCTATGAGCAGGGCGGCTTCCGCGTCCTTCACCATAAAGTTCAGCCGTTCCCCGGGGTAGCTCGGATCGAGGGGCTGATATGCGCAACCGGCCTTCATCGCCGCCAGAGGAAGGATAAACATATATTCATCCCGCGGGATGAGGATGGACACGACGGGCTCGGCCTTGCCGCAATCCTTCACCTTGCTGTAAATCAAACCGCCTATTCCGTCAGTCAGTTCATCGAGCTGTCTGTAGCTGTATTTCTTGTCCTTGAACACGGCGGCCACATTGTCCGGATACCGCTCTGCGGCTTTCTTGAAAAGTGACAGCACCGTCTCGCCGGCATCATCTTCAGCGGATACGGGGACGCTCTTGACGTTGAATGAATCCAGCAGGGCCAGCATACTGTCGTCACAGATGCTCACATCTCCAATCTTATCCTGCACCAGCAGCTGGGAGACAACGTGGTCTATGGCATCGGCAAAGCCCTTCATCATATTTTCGGAGAAGAGGCTTCCGTCATACTGTACCCTGATGACACCACCTTCCTTCATGCTTCCCTCTATGAATACCGCTACCGGGAATTTGGCTTTCTGAAGTTCGAGCTTCTGCATTCCGATTTCCCCGTTGCCGCAGGAATATCTGTCAAGTACACCTACCTGATAGGCGAACATTATGTTGGCCGCATAGCCGAATTTCTCCACGATACGGCCGAAAGGATAATCCTCGTTCGCAAGAGTGTCAACAAACGTTTCCGCCGTCTGGCGCAGGAAATCGTTCACCGGCATTTCCGGATTGACGTCGGCGACCAAAGGCAAGGTATTGACGAACATCCCGAAAGTGTCGGACAGCTTGAGATTGCTTCGGCCATTGGAAATCGTACAGATTCCCACCATTTCTTCCGCCGTATATTTGCTGACGGCAATCATAACGGCTGCCAGATAAAGCGATGCCGGGGTTATGCCCAGTTCCTTGCACTTGGGCTGTATGGCCTGAAGATTGGTCGGACGGGTCAGTTCGCCCAGATTGTGGCTTTCATCACCGTCATAGCGGTCCGGAAGAAGGGCCGATGCCTCTTCGATACGACTGAGCTGATCAGCAAAGAACTGCTCCGTGGAATGTTCAATCTTCTGGGCCGTAACGAACCGGTAGTAGTCGTATTCTTCTTTCTCCGGGGCGTTTCCGTCAAGCGCCCGGCACAGCTGCCTGTAGAAAATATCCAGGGAGCCGCCATCCATAACAAGATGATGGAAGTCGGCCAGCAGATGCACCGCTGATGGAGTTTCAACAATCTCGAAGCGGTAGAGAGGCCCCTCCCGCAATGCAAAGGGGCGTACGAAGTCTCTCTTGCGGCTCTCAAGTTCCTGCTCGGAGAGTTTCACCTCGGGAATCTCAAGGGAGAAACCATCCATCGGGCACTGGTAGGTCTCTCCGCTGTCATCGCTGCAGAAATGCATATTGATGTACGGATGTGCCTCCAGTACGCTGACAACGGCAGTCTTCAATCCGGAAACGGTGATACCCCGCGGCATTGTCAGACAGACCGGTATGTTGTACAGGATATCATCGGGATTGGCCACGCACTCCGAATAGATGCCAAGTTGGGAGAATGAAAGAGGGGCGGAACGCTTCACCGAACCCGTCTCCATAATTGCCTCATCTCTCTGCAACCTTGCGGCGAGTTCCTTGATTGTCGGATACCGGAGGATATCGCGTACGGGAAGAGTGGCTTTCATCCTGCCGCTTACAAAAACGGACAGGCGGATAGCCAGCAGTGAGGTAAGGCCGGCGCCGATAAGATTCGTGGTGGTGCCGAAGTTGCTGTTGCCGACAATTTCGGCAACAATATCACAAAGAGCCTGTTCGTCCGCAGTTTCAGGTTTTGTCTTTTCTGATTCGGAAAGTTCTGCTGAAGGTTCCGGAAGCGCTTTCAAATCGGTCTTTCCATTGGGAGAAACCGGCATCTTCTCAAGCTCCACGAAGATTGTGGGCACCATATAATGGGTAAGACTTCTGCCCATCTGCTCCTTAAGGACTTCCACGAACCCGGGGTCGGAATCCGCACCGGGTACCGGGACGAAGTAGGCTACAAGATGGTCGTGGCCATCGACGGTCCTGATCATCACGACTCCCTCCTTGACCTGAGGCTGCCTGTTCAGCACAGTCTCCACCTCGCCCAGTTCTATACGCAGGCCGTTGAGTTTGATCTGGTGGTCTTTCCGTCCGAGAATCACGACGTCCCCGTCAGCGTTCCAATATGCATAGTCGCCGGATTTGTAGAAGCGTCCGCCTTCATAGTCGATGAATGCCTCGGCAGTCTTGTCCGGAAGGTCATTGTAGCCCACAGCCACGCCCAGACCTCCGATGAGGAGTTCTCCCGTGACTCCGACGGGCAATTCGTTCAAATCGCTGTCCACGACATATTCCCTGACGTTCAGCAGAGGACGGCCGATGGTGATGCACTCGGAGTCGGTCAACTCCTTGCCGTTGCAGCTGACGCTTATCTCGGTCGGCCCATAGGTGTTGAAGAGACGGGCATCAGGAGCCAGCGCCTTTACTTGAGGCAGAAGCGTCGCCGGATACTTCTCGCCGCCGAGCACGATGAACCGGCATCTGGAGAATGCCTTCTGAAAATCGGGCAGGTCAAGGAACATCTTCAAACGGGATGGCGTACCGCTGAAAGCATCCACGCCGGTCTCAAGCATAAGGTCGGAGAGAGCCTGCGGGTCATTCACCTGTGCTTCATCGGCAAAAACAAGAGTCATCCCGTTGAACAGGGCCGACCCTATCTCCTTGAGCGAAAGGTCAAAGCTTACTGTCGTTATGCACAGCATAGTCCTGCACAGGTTCACCAGAGCGTGGAAATGCCTGTTTTCCTCGTGGTCGGTGAGATAGTTGCAGATGCCGATATGGCGGAGCATCACACCCTTGGGACGGCCCGTGGAGCCGGATGTATAGATAAGATAGGCAAGGGAATCGCTCCCCTGCTCTATGCCGGGATTCGCAACGTTCGCGGCAGTTGCGGCCGTGGCAAGCAACTCTTCCACATCGAGGGCGCGGTCGCCGTATTCGGCCATCTTGTCAGCAGTAGTAATGACAAAACGTGCGTGGCTGTCTTCCGTTATGAGTTTGATGCGCTCTGATGGATAATCGGGATCGCAGGGAATGTATGCGGCTCCGGCCTTCATCACACCGAACATCGCAATCAGATGCCAGCTCCTGCGCGGCAGCAGAAGGCAGACACGGTCCCCCGGCCGCACTCCCCCGGCTATGAGGGAATGTGCAAGGATATTCGCCTTTTCGTTGAACTGACGATAGGTCAGCGTCTCGTTGGAGGCAATGACGGCTGTAGCGTCCGGCGTCTGCTCCGCCCAATACTCTATACTGTTGTGGAACAGAGGGAAACGCACGGCTGAAGAATCAAGGCAAGTCTCCCGTAAAGCCGCAACCTCTTCCCTTTGACGTTCGCTCATTATCGACACGGACAGCAGAGGAGCCTGCGGATCTTCAAGGAAACGGGAGACCACGGCATCCATAGACTCGGCGAAGCGGCTCACCAGATCCGCAGAATATCTGGCCGTATCATAATTGATGACGATGGCAGGCCTGCCATCGATATTGTGAATAGTGATGGTGAATGGGAAGGGATGGTTGTTTACACGCAAGGCGTCCGCCTTCACCTTCACGCCGCGCACATCGAAGGTATTGCCCAACGTTCCGTACTGATATGTGAAGCGGACATGCTGCTCGACCCCATAGTCTTTCGCTATGGATGCAAAGGGATATTCCTCGTGCTGACGGGTTTCCTGGAAATTCCGGCGGGTGTCGTGAATGAACTGAAGCACACTGACATCTCCGATTCTGCTTACAAGAGGCAGGGTTGAGATGAACATACCCACGACTCCCTTCGACAGCGGGTTGAGACGGCCGTTGCTGATGGTCGTCATACATAATTCCCGGGTATTCGCATAGCGGCTGAGAGTATAGAAAGCCGATGCCATAAACAGTGCGGACGGTGCCGTGTCCAGAGCCTTTGCCGCGGACATCACGTCAGGCGCGCTGACATACTGCACGTGCTCGGCGTGAGGGCCGCTCTCGCCCCCAAGGTCAGACGGAATCTGCGTCGGAGTGATTCCATCCCCAAACAGATTGTCGTAATATGACTTGTGGTCCGTAGTGTCCGCCTGCTGGGCCTCGGCATACTCCGCATAGGAACAGGGCTCGGCTGAAGGCTGTTTGCCGTCAAGCGCCGAGCAGATTCCTTCCATCAGGATATTGAGGGAAAAACCGTCGTAGGCCAGATGATGGAAATCCAGAAGGAGCGCCGTCTGCGAAGGAGCGGCGAGAACCTCCGCCCTATAGAGCGGGCCCCGGCCGATATCGAAAACCCTGACGAAAGCCTTTTTCGCCGCTTCCAGCCCCTCGTCATCCACTTCCGACATCCCAACTTCAGCCTTGCACCGGTCTGCATAGACCTGCACCGATACGCCGTCTCTGTCCTCAAAGTGCGAGAACAGTGCAGGATGGCATTCCAGGGCGCTCTTCACAGCCTCCGCCACATCCTCGGGCGGAACGGAGGCGGGGAAAGACACTATTTTCGGATTGTTGTACTGGAGATTTTCCGGCTCGATGACACAGTCGATATACACCCCCTGCTGGGCGCAGGTAATCGGGGAGGTCTTTACGCTCATACTTCTGATTTATATTCCTTAAGCAATGATGAACATCCTGTCGAAATGGGTTACCTTAAGCACTTCCATAATGTTCTCGTTGACACCCAGAAGCGTTACCTGCCGCCCTTGGGCGGCGCTGGCCTTGCGAAGGCGGAGAAGCACCCTCAGCCCCGAACTCGCGATGTAGTCGAGTGCATTGCAATCGATGGTGATGGGCTTTGAAGCCAGAGACTCAAGTTCTTTTACGTAAGGCTCGGCCTGTTCTGCCGCCAAAGTGTCGAAACTGCCGTTCATTATGGCAACGACATTCTCAGGATTGTTTTGAATAGTGATTTCCATACTCTTATTGATGTTTTATTTCTTTTTCAATGAATTTCAGACAAAGCATCGTGATGTCATCGCTCTGATCCGTCCCGCAGGAATGCCGCCTCACCCCTGCCAGCACACTTTCTATAACGCCCGACGCATCTGTAGCGGCTGCACGCTCCAACGTTTCATTCAGTCTTGCCTTGCCGAATTCGCGGCCCTCGGCATCCATCGCCTCGGTCACTCCATCCGTATAAAGCAACAGCATGTCACCGGGTTTCAGGACAGACTTCCCGGGAACAAACTCAACCGACTCCAATACTCCCAGAGGCATATCTTCCGAAGCGGGGAAGACTTCAACCCCACCGTTCCGCACAAGGAGAGGGGCATCGTGGCCGGCATTGACATACTCCAACGCTCCGCTTCCCAAATCAAGACAACCCATCCAGAACGTGACGAAGCGGCATTGCTCATTGTCGGTGCATAGAGAGTCGTTCATATGGCCCGCCGCATCGGCAATCGGCATACCCTCCTTAATACTGCGGAAAAGATAGTGCACGGCAGCCATAAACAGGGAGGCCTGAACGCCCTTGCCGCTCACGTCCCCTATACAGAAATACAGTTTGTCTCCAATGATGAAATAATCGTAAAGGTCACCGCCCACTTTGCGCGCCGGATGGAGGCAGGCGGAAATATCTATCCCTTCCCTGTCCGGGAACGGAGGGAAAACGTGCGGCACCAATTCGTGCTGAGCCCCCGCCGCAAGAGCCATCTCATTCTCCATCACGGCCTTTTCCTGCTCTATCCGCTTCTGCGTTTGGATAAAAGGCTTCGCCACATATCGGACAGTCAGACTGATGGACAGGAAAATCACGATGAACATCAGGGCAATCAACAGGAGCATTACAAGCATAGCCTTGCGTACGTTCCTGTCTATAATCTTCCTGTCTGCGGACAGCACAACTTTCCATCCTATATGGTCGATAATGCTTTCCCTGACCAGTTTGTCCTCGGGAGAAAGTTCCAGAATATACTCGTCCGGGGACACCACCATTGTGCCGTCGGGCTTGTAAATGCTTATGTCAATATCTTTTCTGACCTTGTATTCCGTGACGAATGAGGTGAGATAACTTTCAAGGACGGCAGAATATGCCATTCCGAAGCGATGTCCGTCCTTGTCTGTCAGGGGCACGTAATATCCTACGAATCTATGTCCCCGGATGACTTCCCTTGGCGCTTCACCCCATCGAAGGTTTCCCTGTACGAAACAGCTGTTCCAGTCCGGGTCGCTTTCCAATTCCACACCGTTGACATATGAGTCTAACCGGAGGTCGTCATCCCCTTCATAAAATACGCCGCGTTCATAATAACCGTCAACAGAAGGGAAGAAACCCTTGTCGAAGACCAAGGACAGGGCCCACACGTCATCCATAACTCCAATGCTGCGCAGCAGAAGGGTATCCATATCATCCTGACTCGAAAGAAACAGAGGAGCGATGGAGGCCAATGTGCCCATCGAGTCTTCAACCCTCTTCAATCTCTGCTCCATAATGCGCGTAACGGCCGTCAAGTCATCGGCCAGGCGCTCCTCAAGCAGCTTTTCAGAAGCTTTGTTCGACAAGCCGGCGATTATCGACAGTACAACGGACGAGCCCAGCAGAACTGCCACCGTGACGAAAACAGTCATCCTCAGTTGCAGGCTCCCGCCGGATATTTTTGCCCCCTTTTTTCGCATACTATACAAAAATAATCAAAATAATAACTATTCGGTTCAATTCACGGAATAAAAATAGGGGATGACTGGAAAGCCATCCCCCAACACATCAGTTCAAGATTTCAATCATAAATTCTGCTCCACCCAGATGAGTTTCGAACTGTCATATCCTCTCTTCGCCGCCACGTCCAATATCTGCTTGAGAACGTCTCCGGGCACCTTGGGAGTACGGGATAGTATCCACAGATATTTCGGACTTCCCGACCCTATCAGGGCGTAATTGTAATCTTCGCTTAGCATCATCACCCTATAGTCGGAGTAGAAGGGGCCGAAAAAAGAAACCC
>JAKSKJ010000120.1 GCA_024401795.1 Bacteroidales bacterium
CTTTCTTTGGGTTACGACTTCTGATATGGACGAAAGGAGCAAAAAGATACTCGACAGGCTTGAGCGTCTGTGCGCAGGCTGCGAATACTGCACTTCCGACATACGCAGGAAGATAACTGCGGCCCTCAGGAAGTCTTTCGGGGAGGATGCCGAAGGACTGTCTGAAAGGGCGGATGAGATTCTTGCCTCCCTTCTCGCCGACAAATACGTCGATGATGCGCGCTATGCATCCGCATTCGTCAGGGAGAAGTCTTCACTTTCCGGCTGGGGGCCTGTGAAAATACGCTTTGCGCTTGCCTCCAAGCATATCCCGGACGCGGTCATCACGGAAGCGCTGAAGGACATCGATTGCGGTAAGGCAGAGGAAAAACTGCTCCGCTCACTCGAGGTCAGGTGGAAGTCTCTCACCGGCCCCGACGGGCAGATTCCGCAGGATGCGAAACTCAAGCTGATAAAGTTTGCGCTCTCCAGAGGGTATGAGTACGATGCCGTCAAGTCAGCAGTGGAGCTGGTGACGGGAAGTTCTAGAGAGAGGCGATGAAGGCGTTCATTTCGTCGAACTGCTCTTCCATACTCGTCAGCAGCTTGTACTGGGCGTGCGTGCGCACAAGATTGTGTTCCGGGTATTTTGTCTTGTAATAGGTGTCACCGTCGATGTAGTCCATAAGGAACCTGAGCACCTGTTCGTAGGTGATATAAAGTCCGCTGAATGCGAGGTTTTCCTTTTCGACGGGAGTGAGTTCGTCTTTCATCACCGAGAGATAACCCTTCATATAGGCCTTGAACATTTCCATACTCATACCGACTTTGCCGAGGTCCCTGTCGTCTTCGGCCCCGGTGTTGGTGTATGAGCGCAGGGCGTCACCGGTGTCATTCAGCATTGTGGACGACATCATCGTGTCGAGGTCTATGGCGCAGAGCAGGCTCCCGTCTTTGGCATCGAACAGGAAGTTGCTTATTTTGGTGTCGTTGTGGGTCACGCGTGTGGGAATTTCGCCTTTTTCGAATTTTTCCCAGAATGCCAGCATCCTTTCGCGACGGCTTTCAATCCAACCGATTTCTTCGCCGAGGGAGCCGACTCTTCCGGCCGCATTGCGCCTTAAGGCTTCGTCCCATTGCGAGAAACGCCAGCGGATGTTGTGGAATCCCTTTATCGTTTCGAAGAGAGGCTCCTTGAAATCGCTCACGAGTTTATGGAAAACGCCGAGTCCGAGCCCTCCCTGATATGCCAGTTCCGGAGTGTCGGCCCTGTCATAACTCCTGGAGTCCCTTATGAAGAGGCATACTGCCCAGAAGCATCCGTCCTCATCCTTGTAATACAGTTTCCCGTCTTTTGCCGGGATGACGGTGAGCGTTTCCCTCAAAGGGTCGGAAACTTTGGTCTTGATGAATTCCGTCACTCTCCGGATATTGTCCATCATAGCCGGTACGTCCGGGAAAACAAGGTGATTTTTCCTTTGTAGAATGTATGACGGGCTGTCTTTGCCGTCCGTGAAAATCAGATAGGTGTCGTTGATGAAGCCTTCGCCCAGAGGCTTGATTGCGCAGGCCTGTCCTTCAATGGCGAATTGCGCGGCGATTTTGTTGAGGTCTTTCATAACTATGTGGTATTATTCGTTTTGCAGAGATACGGATTCCTTGTGAATGTCGTTCAGAATTTCCGATATGAATTCTTTGCTGAGCCCTTTGGCGGCACCGGCGTTGACAGCCTTGTCCATCACTTCGTCCCATCTCGTAATCTGGAGGATGGATATGTTGTGCTCTTTCTTGATGCGCCCTATCTCGCGGCTGGCTTCCATTCTTTTTGCCAGCGCTTCGATGATTTCAATGTCGCAATTGTCTATGACGGACCGGAGGCCGGCGATTTGCCTGCGGTAGGAATCATCCTCGCTGTCATTGTTTCTGACGTTGAGGGATTTCAGGAGTCCGTCCAACTGTGCCGGTGTAAGCTGCTGCTCTTTGTCGCTGAGGGCGGAGCCTGGGGAAATGTGGCATTCCACCATCAGTCCGTCCAGTCCAAGGTCCATCGCTTCCTGCGATATTCTCGGGATGTATTTCACGTTCCCCGCTATATGGCTGGGGTCGCAGATGAGCGGCAGTTCCGGGAACATCATCCGCATCTTGACCGCCGCCTGCCATTCGGGGGCGTTTCTATAGGCGCCGCCGCTGAAATCTGGAAATCCACGGTGTATCAGCCCTATGTTTTCTATGCCCTGGCTTCTGAGCCGTTCCACGGCTCCCGCCCACAACTCAAGGTCGCGGCTCATAGGGTTCTTTACATAGACCGCCACATCCGAGCCTTTCAGGGACTCCGCCAGTTCCTGGACCTGGAAGGGATTCACGGTGGTGCGGGCTCCTATCCAGAGCATATCGAATCCGGCCTCAAGGCAGGCTTCCACGTGCTCCCTCCGGGCCACTTCGGTACATATTTTCAAACCGCTCGCCTTCCCGGCCTTTTGCATCCACGGGATTCCGGCGAAACCCACGCCCTCAAAACAACCGGGCCGGGTGCGGGGTTTCCACAAGCCGGCACGGAAATAGGCGATGCCGGAATCCTTGATGGCCAAAGCGGTTTCAAGAACCTGTTTTTCGGATTCGGCACTGCATGGGCCGCTTATGATTTTCAAACCTTTCATTTCAGAATTTCAGGGCGAAGGCGGCCCCCACAGCTCCCGAATAAGGGTCATAGCTCGGGGCAACGCCGAATTGCAGTTTTTCGGGAATCCTGATGCCGAACAGGTTTTTGGTGGGTTCCAGAAGCCAGCATCCTATGTTGGCGCTCAAGACTCCGATGCCGGCACCGAACAGCACGTCGCTGAACCAGTGCCAGTTGCGGTACATCCTCATAAATGCTACGGTAGCGGCTATGCCGTATGCTCCGGCACCCCAACCCCAGCCATATTCCTTGCGCACGAGTTCGGCTCCGGCGAACGCGAAAATGGTGTGGCCGGAAGGGAAGGATCTGTAATCCCCTCCGCTCGGACGGAGTGTCTTGAACACTTCCTTGGATATCTCGCCTATGACTTCGCAGGAGGCGACAGTCAGGACTGTCGATATGGCCCGGTCCAGAAAGCAGTGCTCTGTCCGGACTCCCGTGAATCCCAATCCCAGGTTTATGACCAGAGTTGAATACTGGAGGTAATTGTCGAATGTATAATCCGGCTTTCCGGTGCTCCACTCCCGCATCTTGTCCCTGACGGCAACGTCCCAGGTGTCGTGGGCGGCGAAGTGAACTGCCATACCCGAGCCTATCAGGACAGTGGGAGCAATCAGCTGCGTGACATTGAATGCCGGGATGCTGTCGTTATGTGCCCTGTACTGGGCGGACGCGACCCCGGGTGTCAGCAGAAGCAGGATGAATGCGATTCCGATTGGCCTGAAATTACCCATAGGACTATGCTATCTGCGGCTTTCCGTTGCCCCTTTCCCTTTGTTCGTGACGCTCCGGTTCCTGCATCTTTCCATTTTGGAGTTCCTCCCATTTCCTGCGGTTGCGCCAGATGTCGATGGCGGTGAAGATGGCCGCCCTCATTGAGTGGGGGTCGGCTTCATCGCGTCCCGCCATTTCGAAGGCTGTGCCGTGGTCGGGGGAAGTCCTTACTACCGGCAGGCCGGCGGTGAAGTTGACACCGTCCTCAAATGATATGGCCTTGAACGGAGCGAGCCCCTGGTCGTGGTACATTGCCAGGGTGGCGTCGAACTGGTCGTAGTGCCCGAGTCCGAAGAAACCGTCCGGGGAGAAAGGCCCGAATGCGAGTATCCCTTCTTCAGTCGCTTTTTTGATGGCGGGGATTATGATGTCCTGTTCTTCGGTGCCGAGCAGCCCGCCGTCTCCGCTATGGGGGTTGAGGCTCAGGACGCCTATCTTCGGCTGGTCTACCCGGAAATCCTCCCGGAGTGATTTGTTCATCAGCCTCAGTTTGCCGAGGATGGCCTCTTCGGTGATGTGGGATGCCACTTCCTTCAATGGGATGTGGCCGGTGACGACACCTATCTTGAGGCTGCCGCTTATCATGAACATCAGTG
>JAKSKJ010000121.1 GCA_024401795.1 Bacteroidales bacterium
GGTACCAGTATTCCGTTCCCTTGCGCCCGTAGGTCAGGTAGTCCTTGTCCGTACCTATCATATTGTAGGTCACGAAACTGTCGATGCCGAGCCTGCTGCGCCAGATATCGAATTTCTCGAGGTAGAAGTCCTTGTCTATGCCGTTGCCTCTCAGGGTTGTCTGCAGGTGCAGGCCTTTGAATCCGGCCTTCACACACTCTTCCCTGAAGTACTGCACAGCCTGCGCGGCCCTGTCAAGGTCATTGTTGAAGGTCTCCAGGAAATTCTCTATGCTGAATATCATAAAGATGGGGCAGCCGTCGATCTTGACGTAGTTGTCCCGGTGGAAATATTTGTCAATCACCCTGTGCACTATGGTCTCATATTGCTCCGGAGAGACTTCTCCCGTGAAGAGGAGCGAGTCGTTGTCCCCGTGCAGGTGGTAGTTCCAGTAATTGTATTTCACGTCGTGGTTGGCCCACATCAGGTAGAATCCCATTTTGTCGCAGGAAGGAGCCTTGAGGAAGCCGTCATCCAGCGCCCCTTCCAGATAGGGGTAGTTCTTGAACCAGTACCAGTCATACACGAAGGTGTTGACTCCGTGGGAAAGAGCCTCATTAATCCATTTCTCCACGACAAGCGGGTCATCGTCCATCTCGTAGCCCCAGAGAGGCTGTTTGGGCTGATAATGCCCTTCGAAACGGGGGTCGCCCCGCTTGATGACTTCCCATTCCCCTATACCTTCCTTCCAGAGATATTCACGGGCAAGGGAATCGTCGTGGCAGGAGGGCCACACGAAGGCGCAGACCCTGTAGGCGGGCTGTCCGATGCGCTCTCCGCAAGAGCAGAAGGTACAGATGGCGGCCACGGCCAGAACCGCCTTGAGCATTGCATTTTTAACCATAAGCAAATATAAACATTATCTTGCAGTTGGCGAGTTTTTTTTTTATCTTCGTGCATCTTACTTCAATTATTTTTAGATTTATGAAAGACTATATCGTAGCCTTGGATCAAGGGACAAGTTCTTCCCGGGCCATCATTTTCGACAGGAACGGAGTGGCACGTGCCGTGCGCCAGAAGGAATTCACCCAGCATTTCCCCCAGCCGGGATGGGTTGAGCACGATCCGATGGAGATATGGGCCACGGAATCGTCCGTGGTAACGGAAGCGGTAAGCTCCCTGGGACTGTCGGGAGACGATATAGCCGCGATAGGCATAACGAACCAGCGGGAGACGACCATCGTGTGGGACGCGGCGACAGGAAAACCTGTCTGCAATGCGATAGTATGGCAGGACAGGAGGACATCGGCCTATTGCGACAGCCTCAAGGCGGCCGGACATACCGGGATGATACGCAGCAAGACGGGTCTCATCATTGATGCCTATTTCTCCGGGACCAAGATCAGATGGATACTCGAGAACGTGCCGGGCGCAAGGGAGAAGGCTGAACGCGGTGAACTGAGATTCGGTACCGTTGACAGTTGGCTCGTGTGGAACCTTACCGGCGGGCGTACCCACATCACCGACGTGACCAACGCTTCCCGCACTATGCTGTTCAACATCAATACTCTGGAATGGGATGATGAACTTCTCTCTCTCCTGGACATTCCTAAGTCTATGATGCCTCAGGTCAAGTCTTCATCTGAAGTTTACGGTTTTACCTCCCTCCTCGGCGACGCGGTCCCCGTTTCTGGCATCGCCGGCGACCAGCAGGCCGCCCTCTTCGGGCAGATGTGTACCGAGCCCGGAGCCGTCAAGAATACTTACGGCACAGGTTGCTTCCTGCTGATGAATACCGGTGATAAACCTATAATGTCTGAAAATCAGTTGCTTACGACGATAGCCTGGAAGATCGGGGACAAGGTCGACTACGCCCTTGAGGGCAGTGTGTTCGTGGCCGGTTCAGTCGTGCAGTGGCTGCGTGACGGACTTGGAATCATCAAGAGTTCGTCCGAGGTGGAAGCCCTCGCCTCAAGCGTTCCAGACAACGGGGGCGTGTATTTCGTCCCGGCCCTGACAGGCCTCGGGGCTCCGTATTGGGACCAGTATGCCAAGGGAAGCATCAACGGCATCACCAGAGGCACTACGGCGGCCCACATAGCCAGAGCTGCGCTGGAAGGAATCGCTTTCCAGACAATGGACATAGTCTCGGCAATGGAAAAGGATGCCGGCGTAAGGCTCGGCGAGCTCAAGGTGGACGGAGGCGCGTCCCGGAACAATCTCCTGATGCAGTTCCAGTCGGACATCGTGGGAGCGAAGGTGATACGCCCCGAAGTGACGGAAACGACAGCTCTCGGTGCGGCATATCTTGCAGGACTGGCAATAGGATTCTGGAAGGATGTGGACGAGATACGCAAGCAGTGGAAAGCCGAGCGCGTGTTCACTCCGTCAGCCGAGGATTCCCGTATAGAGAAAGTCAAGGACGGCTGGCGTCAGGCCGTCGGAAGGACCCTTACTGACAAACATTAATAATCAACGATATGAACCCTTATTTCGCCGAATTCCTGGGCACTCTGGTGCTCATACTTATGGGTGACGGAGTCTGCGCTTGCACCAGCCTTGACAAATCCAAGGGCAAGGGAGCGGGATGGACAGTCGTCACTCTCGCGTGGGGCTTTGCCGTCATGTGCGGTGTCTTCATCGCAGGCCCTTATTCCGGAGCTCATCTGAACCCGGCCGTCACTCTCGCATTCGCCCTGACCGGCTCTTTCGCCTGGTCTTCGGTGCCGGGGTACGTCATCGCCCAGCTCCTCGGAGGTTTTGCAGGCGCTGCCCTTGTATGGGCATTCTACAAAGACCATTACGATGCCACTGAAGATCCCGACACAAAACTGGGGACCTTCTGCACTATGCCTGCCATACCCAACAAGTGGAGGAATTTCTTCTGCGAGTTCGTCGGTACCTGGGTGCTCTGCTTCTGCATATTGATGTTCACGACGAAGGAGAACACTCCCGTTGTCGGTATGGGTGACCTCGGGGCCATTCCCGTCACGCTGCTGATAATGTCCATCGGTATGTCCCTTGGAGGTGCTACGGGATACGCCATCAATCCGGCAAGAGATCTGCCTCCGCGCATCGCGCACGCCATCCTTCCGATGAAATCCCCCAAACGCGACAGCGGCTGGGGTTACAGCTGGATTCCGGTAGCCGGCCCGTTGGCCGGTGCGGCATTTGCGGCTATATGCTTCATCCTCATTTTCTAGTGCATGATGCTTAAGGATTCCGTAATTACCGCAGGACAGAAGAAACGGGAAATCATCATAGCCCTGTGCTGTTTCGCGGCCATGTTCCTGCTCAACGTTTTCTGCGTCATACGCTACGCCTGCCCCTGGACTGAAATATTCACTCAACTGGGTTTCGTGGTGGTATTCTCTGTCGGAATTTATGTCCTGACCGTCATCGTGAGACTGATTGTCAAGGCTTTCGCCTCGCTTTTCGGGAGATGCAGGGGATAAAGTTCAGATACAGCGGAGTCAATCCTTCCGCTCCGGTCGCCTATTGCGCTTTCTACGCTATGAACACCGTAGTGGAAGTGTTATGGTGCAGCGGAGAAGAGGAACGGTCCCGGAGCCTGGCCCAGCGTATGCGGGACATCGTCGCGGGACTCGAGCACTCGCTCAGCCGTCACCTGGAGGGAGGCCCTCTGTTCCTTCTCAACAAGTCGGAACGCTTCGAGCACGTGGATGAGGAGCTTTTCTTCGCTCTCGAGCTCTGCGAGCAGTTCAGAGAGGCT
Source organism: Bacteroidales bacterium (assembly GCA_024401795.1). Classification (GTDB taxonomy): domain Bacteria; phylum Bacteroidota; class Bacteroidia; order Bacteroidales; family UBA932; genus Cryptobacteroides. The sequence continues at coordinate 3,713 of JAKSKJ010000121.1, forward strand.
ACCTGCGGATATTTTGATGTGGCGGCACTCGGCAGTTCGAGGGAACGTCCCGCTTATCAGTTCTCTATGGAAGGTCACAATGTGAAAAGAGTTTCCGACGGCATACTTGTCGATTTCGGAGGTTTCGCCAAAGGTTATGCCGCAGAGAAACTGCGCAAATTCCTTTGTGAGGAGGGAATAGAGAACGCCATAGTCAATTTCGGGAACAGTACCGTGCTCGGCATAGGGCATCACCCTCTCGGAGACTGCTGGAAAGTGTCTCCCGCCAGCGACGGAAACATTTGTTTCCAATTGAGGGACAGCGCGGT
>JAKSKJ010000122.1 GCA_024401795.1 Bacteroidales bacterium
CATAAGCATCACATAGTTGTTGTTCAGGTCGAATCCCACCATCTCCTGATAGAATTCGGCAGGGGTATAGGTCTTGCCTTTCCACTCGAACACTGTGGGAGGCACGCCGTAGGCCAGGGCCAGCACACGGTATATCTCTTTGAGCATCTCCACCTTCTGGCTCTGCAGGTACTCGGGAAGTTTCTTCGCCTTCACACCGGCGGGAGTCTCACGAAGTTTGAGTCCGTCCTGACGGAGGATGGTGGCGAGTTGGGAGGCGAGCTGGGAAGTGCTGTTGGCGATGCGGCTCTCCGGCATTGCGTATGACGGAACCACACCGTACTTCATAACCAGATTGGCGACTCCGGTAAAAGTGCCGCCGTCGCTGATGGGATGCGCAAAGAGCCAGTCCACCTCACGGTCGTCGAACGGCTTCTCACGGGTGTCGATGACAGCCTGCAGGAAGAGGTTGGACTTCTCCAGCTGATCCCAGAAGAAACAGTAGCTCTGGGAGAACTGGAAATCTCCGAGGTCGTGCTTTTCGATGGCAGCGGCGCGGAGCACGTTGAGCCCCGTGAAGAGCCAGCAACGACCGGATTTCTTCTGATTGGTGATACCGACGGTCTTGACCCTGTCGGAGAAGTTGCCGTCTATCTCCGCCATCCTCTCCGAATTGACGGCCAGGACGTTGAAGTCTGCGTTATTGAGTGCGTTGCGGATGGCCTTGTCGGCAACCGTGCCCTCATATCCTTTCTGAATTTCCGACAGCATTTCGGGGGTGATTCCACCGTTCTGCTGGGCGAATGCGCTGATGCCCGCGAAAACGAGGGCGATTACAAAAAACTTTTTCATATCATTTGTTATTGTTGTCAAATAATTCACTAATTGTCCCTGTTGCAAATATAAGAAAAAAATGCCACCAGAAATCCTATCAGGCCGACTCCGGCAAGAGATAAAAGGACATCCCGGAACTCAAGCGCCACCGGGTAGGCATCGACAAGGTAATTGCCGGGCATACGGACTATGCCGAAATGCTGCTGCACCAGAGTGGCGGCCACTCCGAGCACGAGACCGGCCAGCATACCGAGCAGCGATATAAGCCAGCCCTCGTACACGAAGACGCGACGGACAACCGTTTCGTCCGCCCCCAGCGATTGAAGCGTGCCGATGTCACCGCGCTTCTCCATCATCAGCATTGAAAGGCTGCTGAACACGTTCAGAGCCACTATCAACACCACGAACAGCAGAATGAGGTACACCGCCATCTTCTCCATCTTCATCATCCGGTACAGTTCCGGATGCAGGGCATATTTGTCCTTCAGTACAAATCCCTGCTTTTCCAGGAAGCTGTATCTCTCAACGAAGTGCCGCACTGCCCTGTCGGAGCTGTCTTCAAGCCTGATGTCCACGGACGAGCAGGCCCCGCCGATTCCGAAGAGTTCCTGTGCCGTCTCCAGAGGCACGATTACGGTGCTTTCATCCACCTCGGCATTCACGCTGATCAGATGTTCGGGGTACACTTCAACCAGATGCAGGGAGGCCATTGGATTAGCAGGGGAAAAAGGCTTCACCCTATCCGGCGAATATAGTTTCAGGGGATCGAGGAAACTCGGATTGATGCCCATCGAGCGGGCCAGCCCCGCCCCCACAGTCGCCAGTTTGAGGTCACCGCGCCTGAGGGACAAATCCCCGTCCGTACCAAGGATTCTGGCCGCACCACGGTTGTCGCCATAACTGACAAAGGCCTCGAATTCAAGGACGCTGCACACTCCGGCCACTTCCGGGTCTTTCCCGAACATAGCAGCCAGACTGTCCGGCAGGTTATAGCTTCCGTCAGCCGCACACAGCCTGACGTCCGGGTCGAAATCGGAGAGATTCTCATCGACTATCCTGTTGAAGCCGTTGTAAACGGACAGAATCAGGATGAGCGCAGCCGTCCCTATGGCCATACCCACGGCGCTGATTGCGGAAAGCACATTTATCACATTATGCGACTTCCTTGCAAACAGGTATCTCCAGGCTATGAACAAAGGCAGATTCATACACCCTCAAAGTTAACCAAGTTTGGGGAAAAGTACAAATCAGAATGGGAAGAACCTGGTAACCCAGAGAAATCCAAGGACGAGCCCGACAGCGCCGATAATAAGTCCTATCCGGAGCATATCATTTGTCTTTACCTGTCCCGTGGATGCGGCAATGGCATTCGGAGGGGTCGAGATAGGGAGACACATTGCAACGGATGCACAGACGGCGACGAACACTGAAAGGCCGGCCTGACCGCCGAATTTGGCGAAGACATCGGCATTCCCGCTCTGGAGAAGGCCCTTTCCCATTGCAATCATAATGGGGATAAGGAGTGCCGCAGTGGCAGAATTGCTGATAAAGTTACTGAGGAAGTAGCAGATGAGACCCGCGACAACGAACACAACGATGATGCTCATGGAATCGAAATCGACAGACTCAATCATAGCCTTTGCAAGTCCGGTTTCGGAAAGGGCATAACCGAGAGCGAATCCTCCGGCCACCAGCCAGAGAACTTCCCAGTTGATTTCCTTGATGTCATCTTTGCCGAACACGCCCGTTGCGGAATAGACGCATAGGGGAATCAGGGCGACGATGTCGGGACTGATGCCGTGGAGCTGTTCGGTCATCCAAAGAAGAATTGTGATGCCGAAAGTAATCCAAGCGACGTAGTCCCTGAAAGTCTTCCTGTGGCGTTCCTCCTTTATTTCGAGGATAATTTCCTTCGATTTGAAAGGATAGAAGGCGCAAAGAAGAACCCAAGCGAAAAGTATCATCACGAAAACGAAAGGAATCATCCTGAAAGCCCAGTCGCTGAATCCGATGGTGACACCTGCGAGAGAATCAAGATTCCCTACCGCAGTCGCGTTTGGAGGGGTTCCGATGGGGGTTCCTATACCGCCGATATTGGCGGCGATGGGAATGGCAAGCGCTATGCCGACCTTACCCTTTGCATCGGTGTCGGGCAGGGATGAGAAGACAGGCGCGAGGAATGTCAGGAACATTGCCGCCGTTGCGGTATTGCTCATAAACATAGAGAAGATGGAAATGACTGTGAGCACACCGAGAAGCACTGTCTTCGGATTCTTTCCGAAGGGCTTGAGCAGAATGCGGGCCATCGTGACATCCATCCCATATTTTGAAGCGACGATTGCCAGAACGAAACCACCCAGAAAGAGCATGACTACAGGGTCGGCGAATGACCTCATCAGTTCCTTCATAGGAACGAACAGGCTGGCATCCCCGGTGTTCATCAGGAAGTAGGCGCTCTTGTCGGAGACGCTGAACAGTAAAATGACGATGACCATCAGGGAAGTGACCCAGTTGGGGACAATCTCAAAAATCCACATAAGTGCAGCAAACGCAAAAATTGCAATTGTACGCTGCTGCGTCACCGTGAGAACGTCACCGAGGTCTCCGAAGAAAGAGGCCGGACAACACCACAGGAAAAGTGAAACAACGAGCACCAGAGGCAGGAGGACACGTAACTTTATTTTATTTTTTGCGTCTGACATATTATCAGGATTCTAACGGACACACAAAGATAAGAAAAAGTCTCCTATGACTTTTCCCGGGAAAAGAGGACGGCAGTCAAAGGCAGGGCAATAAGGGCCATTGTCGCACTTACGGGAAGGTATATGCCGAAGTTGCAATATTCCACGACGATGTAGGTAATGAAGAGCAATGCGGTTCCCAGCAGTGCGGACAAAGCATATTGTTTGCGGATATCCCCGGGCTTCACCATTGCACGGACAAGGTTCGGGACTCCCAGGCTCACGAAGCCGATGGTCCCGCATATGCTTACCACACTGGTAACCAGAACACTGATCATAAACAGAATTCCGGCCTTTGCCACATTGGAAAGTTCCGTCTCTCCCTTGAAATGGCTTGTGAGCTTTTTGGAACAAAGTATAGCTGTAATGATGCCTGCGGCAAACAGGAACAGACTGATTACGACATCGAGGGTGGTGAC
>JAKSKJ010000123.1 GCA_024401795.1 Bacteroidales bacterium
CAGCAGAACCTTGGCGTGCAGGAAAGGATAGTCGAAGGTGTTGCCGGCCACCTTGAGTTTCGAATAGCTCAGGTAGGTTGCTCCGAAGCCCGGTTCGTTGTCGCTGATCCATTCGTGGTCCCTCCAGAAGTCATACACCTGTCCGGCGAAGCTGATGTCTTCCATATATGGCACGCCGTTGTCTTCACGCCCGTCGAAGCCGGCGACAACCGGCGAATCAATCCACGATGGGGCGGATACTCTGGTGAAATTGTTGACAATGAGAACGTTCCCTCCCGTTGCCACGGCCGGTCTCCCGATGCAGAGAATCTCCGAAGGAAAACTCCGGCCTCCCTCATTCCAGGCTACCACCTTATAACTGTAAACGTGGCCTTTCGAAATGGGCAAATCCACGGTTTTGCCCTTTACGTCCAGTCCGGAATCGAATGCCCCGTCATCCACTCTCGTATAGACGGTGTATCCGGCGGGCACGGCAGTTTTCTCCTTGGAATCTTCGGTGTCCTCCCAACTGAGCCGGGCTTTGTCCTCCCCGCAGAAATCCACTGCAAAATTCTTCACCGGAAGCGGTTGCACGACGTACCCGCATCCGTACAGTCCGGAGAGATATTTGAGCATACCCTTGTAGACGGCACGGCATACCGTGAACTTGAACGCCGGGTCGTGCCCGTATTTCATATCGGCGAAGTTCTGGTGGGACAGAAGTTCAAGCAGCATTGCCGGGGTGTCGCTCGTGCGGCTTTCGCTGTAGGAGCGGTCCCACAGTTCGCGCCTTGTCCAGTCGGGGTTGAAATCGGCGCGTATGTCATTGACCACCTCGTTCTGAACAGTCTCCGCAAAGTTGCGGCAGGTCATACGGTCCAGTCCGTCGCTCATCTTGCGCATCCCTTCGCATTTGAGGGTATATATCGCCAGAGTACCCACAATGCTGTCGTTGGGGGTGACTCCCGCATCGCTGTGGAAAGCAAAAGTCAGGTCGAAGGGAATGTTCCTGTCTTCCTTCATACTCTTCACCCAGGCTCCGCGTGTGCCGAAATCGTTGGTGTAGTCGTTGTCGAAGTGGTTCCATATCTCGCTGTCGATGCCGGACCATTGCATATTGTACATTGAGCCTTCAAGGTAGGACGGCAAACCGGAGATGCCGCGTCCCCGGTCAATCTTTCCCATTCCTCCGCCAATCTTGACGGCGTCCGCGCTTATGAAAGTGTTCCTTTCACCGGAATTGTCCGCAACCACTGTTCCCGTTCCGGAGAATTCGAAGGTTCCGAGATATATCCAGGTGCCTCCGCCTCTGGTCTGATCGACTCGGAATTCCGTCAGACCGCCGAGGTGGTAAACGGTGTAATGTGCGGCGGTAGTGCTCTGGGGAATGCTCCTGTATGAAATGTAAACTGCGTAACGGCCTCTTTCCGGCACTGAAAAGCTCCAGCTGGCGCTTGCCGTCGGCTTGCCCTTGACGCAGGCACTTTTGCGTGAGGTTCCCATATTGAAAGGATTGTCCTCTCTTGAATATGCGGCCTTGCGGTCGGCGAACCCGATTCCGGCATCGCTCCATCTGCCTCTCTCGGCATAGTCGCCGCTGCTTCTGACAAGCGGTCCGCGGCCTTCGTCGAAGGACGGGTCGTTGTCTATTATCACCTCGTTGATCTGGGTGTCCCTTTCTCTGGGGGTCATCACATACGCACCGGCATTCTCAAGCATGGGAATCAGGAACGGGAGAACGTAACTCTGGGTGAAAATGTCCTCGAAGGTGCGGTTGATCGGGGCGCGCTGCCATTTCCAGAGCCCGTCGCCTTTGTCGTAATATCTGCCGTGGCTTTGCCAAAGGGCAATGTATCTGCCGCTGAGTCCCTTGTCGAAACGCCTGGAGCCTTCCTGCCTCACAATGGGAGCTGTGTCCCTTCTGTCCTTTTTGGTGTAGGTCTTGAAGTAATCCTTGACGTTCACGCCCTGACAGAACAGCTCGCCGAGCGAGAAACCGTCGGGAATTGCTTCTGAGAGAATTCCGCGTGCCCATTTGATATCTTCCCGGGTCCAGGGATAATCGGAGAACGTTCTGGTGAAGTAGAGGTCCATCGTCCTGCCCCTCTTCGTTATGGATCTGATTCCGATGTGGGATTTGACTCCACAGCGCTCCTGCATCCATACCGAGAGGGAATCGCAGGTTTCTTCAAGAGTTTCTCTTGCATTGCCGGATGCCTGCACCGGGGATAATGCGGCCGAAATCAGAAGTATGGCCGTTATGAGGAATGTTCTTTTCACTATTTTCTTGTGAGATCTACCAGGAGGATGAATATGGAACTGACTCCGAGCGCAAGGGCATCGGCATAGAAGTCTTTGATGTCCATCGACCTGCTGGGGAGATATGACTGGATGACTTCGGTTGAATATGCCAGGGCGGCACCGGCAATCAGGCTCAGGAAGACGAACAGAACGGATCTCCCGGGTTTGCCTGAAGGGTGGTCGAACGAAAGGTAGGAAAGAATGGGGAAGGGGGCGAACATTATGAAGTGCACGACCTTGTCGGTAGGGAGTCCGAAGATGAAACGCTGCATTCTGGGCAGGCTGGAGGAATCAGCAAAGCAGATGAGGCAGACCGCACAGACGTACAGCAGGAAAAGTACCCTTGACAGAATGGTTTTGGTAGTTGTTTTTCCCATTACAGTGATTGCATATCGTTCAATTTCTTGTAATAACCGCCCAGGGCGATAAGATCCTCGTGGCGGCCTCTCTCCACTATCTTCCCTTCGTTCATCACAATTATTTCGTCCGCGTTCTTGATGGTGGACAATCTGTGGGCTATGGCAATCGTGGTGCGGCTGCCCATCAGTTTGTCAAGAGCGTCCTGCACGAGTCTTTCGGACTCGGTGTCGAGGGATGCCGTGGCTTCGTCGAGAATGAGTATGGGCGGATTTTTCAGGATGGCGCGGGCTATGCTGATTCTCTGCCGCTGCCCGCCGGACAGTTTGCACCCCCGGTCTCCGATGTTGAATCCGTAGCCTTCCTCCTTGTCGATGATGAAATCGTGGGCGTTGGCCACTTTCGCCGCCTCCGTCACCTGTTCCATCGTGGCTCCGTTCACTCCGAAGGCGATGTTGTTGAAGATGGTGTCGTTGAACAGAATCGCCTCCTGGTTGACGTTGCCCATCAGCGCGCGGAGGTCGCGGAGGCTCATCTTCCTGATATCCGTTCCGTCTATTGTGATTTCGCCGGCGGTGATGTCGTAGAATCTGGGAATAAGGTCCACAAGAGTGGATTTGCCGGCACCGGAGGCTCCCACGATGGCGATTGTCTTGCCTTTCTCTATGTCGAGGTTGATGTCCTTCAGCACCTGTCTGCCTCCGTCATAGCTGAAATCGACGTGCCTGAAGGATATCCTGTCCTTGAATCCACCGAAGGGAACAGGATTTTCAATTTCTCTTATCCTGTCCTCCGCATCCAGGATCGCGTCTATCCTTTCCATCGATGCCAGGCCGCGGGGTATGCCGTATGCGGCTTTGGTGAAGTCCTTTATGGGTTGTATGACGCTGTACAGGATAGTCATATAGAATATGAACGTGGGAGCGTCGAACGGGGCGTTGTCCTTGAGAATGAAGATGCCTCCGAACCAGAGCACGATGGCAATCATCACGGTGCCGAGGAATTCGCTCACGGGATGCGCCAGAGCCTGGCGGGTGGATACGCGGTTGTTCTTGTCGCGCATGGCCCCGGTGATGCCGTCGAAGCGTCCGCTCATCTTTTTTTCTGCCAGGAATGCCTTTATGACGCGGAGCCCTCCCAGCGTCTCTTCAACCTGGCTCATCGTGTCGCTCCACAGGTTCTGGGCCTCGATGGATTCGGCCTTCAGCTTGCGGCTGATGGAACTCAGCAGGAGCAGCATCAGAGGGGCGAATACGAGGGTGAAGAG
>JAKSKJ010000124.1 GCA_024401795.1 Bacteroidales bacterium
CCGATGAGAAAGATAATGGCAATACTTCTTGCGACAGTTTTTCTGTCTTCCTGCCGCGACCGCGACATCCGCAGCGCCTGCGAATTGGCATCACGCATAATGGGCCCCGAAGCCGGAGCCGTGGTCTTTGAAAAGACGGATTCCGGAACGGATTGCTTCGAACTCGGTACAAAAGGGGGCAAAGTGCTCATCAGGGCCAACAACGCAGGTTCGATGGCAACAGGACTGAATTATTATCTGAAGCACTATTGCAATGTATCGGTATCGTGGTATGACTACAACCCGGTAGAGATTCCCGCCGTTCTTCCGGAAGTCCCGGAACCGGTGAGGGTAAAGGCTTGCGTTGAGGACAGGTTCTTCCTCAATTATTGCACATTCGGCTACACTATGCCCTGGTGGGGATGGAAGGAATGGGAGCGTTTCATAGACTGGATGGCATTGAACGGAGTCAATATGCCTCTGGCCATCACAGGGGAAGAAGCGGTCTGGCAGAAGGTATGGAGGGGTTTCGGGATGACGGACGGGCAGATACGCGCATTCTTCACCGGGCCGGCTTATCTTCCCTGGCACAGGATGATAAACATAGACCGTTGGCAGGGGCCGCTCCCTCAGCATTGGATAGACAGTCAGGCGGAACTGCAGAAACGGATACTGAAGCGTGAAAGGGAGTTCGGGATGCGCCCTGTACTGCGGGGATTTTCTGGCCATATTCCCTCTGAGATGACTCAGTTGCATCCCGGCCTGAAAACCACAGCCGTTGCCCGCTGGGGAGGCTTTGAAGAGGGGCACCGCTGCACTTTTCTGAGTTCGATGGATCCGATGTTCAGCAGGATTCAGAAAGCTTTTCTGGAAGAGCAGACCGCGATGTACGGCACAGACCATATATATGGAATAGACCTTTTCAACGAAGTGCCGCCTCCCTCCTGGGACAAGGACACTCTTGCGGCGATATCTTCCAAGGTTTACGAGTCTCTGGCAACGGTGGATGACGCTGCGGTATGGCTGCAGATGGGATGGCTGTTCTTCAACGACAGATGGGGCTGGACTCCCGACGTGGTCAAGGCATATCTGGGAGCCGTACCGGAGGGGAAGGTCAAGATTCTGGACTATTTCTGCGAACGGATGGAGGTGTGGAGGCTCACAGACGGTTTTGCCGGCCAGCCGTTCATCTGGTGCAATCTTGGCAATTTCGGAGGCAACGCGGCTATAGACGGCAATCCGGCCAAGGTTGCGGGACTGATAGAAGAAGCCCTCAAAGAGGCGGACAATATGACGGGAATAGGATGCACTTTGGAAGGATTCGGCGTCAATGAGGCAATGTTCGAGTTCGTCCTGGGCCAAGCCTGGAGAAATGATGACGGCTCCGCCTTGCATACGGTTAATGAGTGGGCGGAACTGATGGCGGATTCTCATTTCGGAGGTGAGAGCGAACCGTTCCGGGAAGCATGGCGGAAGATGTTCCGAGACGTTTACAAGTCCAACGCCTCCTCCCGCGCCACACTGACCAATTCCCGTCCGCAACTTCACGGCTACAGCCGTTGGACAAATGACTCCATATTCTACGACAATTCCGATCTCAGAAAGGTCCTGGAATTGATGCTTGAACAAAAGTCGGACAATGACCCGTATGAATTTGACATTGTGAACGTGGCCCGCCAGTATGCGGGGAACCGCTTTGCCGAGGAAAGGGACGCATTCGCCGCCTGTTATGAGAAGGGGGACAAGACAGGGGCGGACAGCCACTGGGACGTTATGATGTCCATAATGGATGATATGGACACCCTGCTTGCCTGCCGGACGGAGTTCTCCCTTGAGCATTGGATCAATCAGGCCCGCAGTCTCGGGGAAACGGAAGAGGAATCGGACTATTATGAGCTCGGAGCCCGTTCCATCATCACGGTATGGGGCCCGACGGAGGGACTCACCGACTATTCAAACAGGGCGATGGCCGGACTTATGAAATCCTATTACAAGGCGCGTTGGGAGATGTGGCGCGACAGAATTGAAGACCCGTCCTTCCACGAAGATATGGTTTCATTCGAGAGGGATTGGGCCGAAAAACGAAAAGGCACCGCGCCGGAGATCCGTGGCGATGCCTATGCCTTGGCCTCAAAGATTCTTGAGAAGTATTAGCTGATTACCCAGACGATGACGTGACGGTCGAAAGTCATATATTCGAGCGTCAGTTCCTCCTCGAATCCGTCCTTGCCGGTGAACGTGGCCTCAAGTTCGCCTTCTCCCTTCAACCTGAAGGAATCTATTTCTATCTGCTCGGCGAAGTCCACGTTGTACTGTGACATCTTCTTGTAGATGGCTTCCTTGGCGCACCAGTAGATGGCAAGCTGCTCGTTGCGCCTGTCGTCGTCAAGGTCGTCAATCTCCTCTTCCGAAAGAGCCTTCTTCTCCACTGCCGCAAAATCCCTGTCGAGCGATTCGCAGTCGATGCCTATTTCTTCGCTGTCGTTGAGCAGCACCGCCACGTACTTGTCGGTATGGGTGATGCTGATGTTGGTGGCGTTGTTCTCGATGTAAGGTTTGCCGTTGTCGTGATGGCTGAGATAGACCTTCTCTTCGAAAAGAGCATCAAGAAGAACCCTCACTGCAAGTTTCTGCTTGCGTAGGGATTCGCTTTTGATGTAGGAGATTTCCTCCAGTTCGTCGCTTGGGATTGATGTGAGACTGCGGAGTTCCGCTTCAGTCTCCGAAATTTGCCAGATGCCTAACCGCGAGTGGTAGTCGTCATCCAGATCTTTAATAAGATATAGTGCCATAAGTATTTTATCGATGCAAATATAATGATTTTTTTTATCTTTGTATCTGCTTTCGAGACGAACACAATAAATCAAATATTATGAAGTATCTTACAAACGAAAAATTGCTCATCGTAGGCGCCGGCGGAATGATTGGTTCCAATATGGTACAGAGCGCCCTTATGCTTGGTCTTACCCCCAATATCTGCCTTTATGACATCTATGAACCGGGAGTTCACGGCGTTTATGAGGAAATCTGCCACTGCGCATTCGAAGGCGCGAACGTTTCCTACACCGTAGATCCCGAAGTTGCATTCAAGGATGCAAAATACATCATCTCTTCCGGCGGCGCACCCCGCAAGGAAGGAATGACACGCGAGGATCTTCTCAAGGGCAACTGCCAGATTGCTGCTGACTTCGGCGACAAAATCAAGACATACTGCCCTGACGTCAAGCACGTTGTGGTTATCTTCAACCCTGCCGACGTCACCGCCCTCACCGCTCTCATCCATTCAGGACTGAAGCCCGAACAGCTCACATCCCTCGCAGCCCTCGACAGCACCCGCCTTCAGGAGAACATCGCCGCGGCCTGTGGAGTTGCACAGTACAAGGTGGAAGGCGCACGCACCTACGGCGGACACGGAGAAGCTATGGCAGTCTTCGCTTCCAAGATAGTCGTTGACGGAAAACCCCTCGCTTCATATAATATTCCCGCCGACAAGTGGGAGGAGATAAAGCACAACACCATACAGGGTGGTTCCAACATCATCAAGCTCCGCGGACGCAGCTCGTTCCAGAGCCCCGCATATCAGGCAGTCAAGATGATAGAGGCCGCTATGGGCGGACAGAAATTCGAGTGGCCTGCGGGTTGCTACGTCAACTGCGACAAGTGCGGCTTCAAGAACGTGATGATGGCTATGCCTTCAGTAATCGATGCAACAGGTGTCAACTTCACCGCTCCCGAAGGAACGGCTGAGGAAATGGCTGCTCTCAAGGCTTCCTACGAGCACCTCTGCAAGATGCGTGAGGAAATCATCAGCCTCGGCATCATCCCCGCAGTTGCAGACTGGAAGACAATGAATCCGAATCTCTAGAAATCTGCGAATCCTTAAGGAATGTTGCGCAAAACGCGAGTCACT
>JAKSKJ010000125.1 GCA_024401795.1 Bacteroidales bacterium
CCGCCTCCGTTGGCCGAAGCGAAATCGATTGCGGCCTGGATGCTGGCGGAATTGAGGGTCTTTCCGTCAGCCTTGGCTCCGAAATCCGCAGCATAGTAATCCGTTGCGAACGAGCAGATTGCCGTTGCGGCGCAAAGCGCCAGAGTTAGAATTGTTTTTTTCATTGATATAAAAATTATTGAATCAGTTATCGTTGAGGAATGAATTTCTGCGCTTCAAGCAGTTTGATGAATAATCCACCCACGACGGAGCGGGCTTTGAACTGTACGTGCTCGGGTTTGTCAGACCATACCCAGTCGCCCATAGGAACCCTGTCCACCGTTTCGTTGTAGAAATTCCAAACGGGAGTGACGAGCGCTTCGAAATCTTCGGGGGATTCTGCCATGGAGGCCGTCCATAGTATCCAGTCTGTCTTGGTGTACTCGGAACGGTTGTCGAGTGGCAGTCCGTAGCGGTTCTGAATGGAAATATAGTAGGGAATCTCCTTCTGCATCACGGAAGGGGAGAAAATATTGAATCCCAGCAATTTGTCCCATACAAGATTGTATTTCTGGCTCCAGCTGCCGGGGCGGTCGAAAGCGAGCCTGTAGTGGTCGCCGTCGTTAGCCATTCTTTCCCATTCGGCCGCCATTTCGCGTGCCTTTGAAGTGTATTCGTCGGCAACGTCCCGCTTGCCGAGCATTTCCGCAAGCCTTCCGTAAGACGCAATGCCGAGTATCGCCTTGACTGACAGGTTGACATTGTGTGCGGAGCGTCCTGCAAAGTCGTCTGTGCACAACTGGTTCTCCGGATCCAGTCCGAACTGAAGAAGGTAGTCCGTCCATCCGGTGAGAGTGTCCCAATGTTTTGCCGCATAGGAGGCGTCGTTATCATTTATGCATACTGCGGCGGTGAGTATCAGCATATTGCCCGCTTCCTCCACTGGCATGTCGGCTCCGTATCGCATACCGTTGGCAAGAGGGTATTTGCCTATGTCGTGGGTGGGGAAGGGCTTGGTCCATCTGCCGCTTTCGCTGTATTCGAAGATGAAATTGAGCAGACCTTTTGCAAGCTCGTTGTTGTAAAGCAGGAAAAGAGGTGCGGAAGGATAGGTGACGTCAACCGTTCCGATGGAACCGTTGGAATTGTTTTCCTTGGAAAGCCAGAGAAGTTCTCCGGCGGGGGATACAACCAGTTTGTGGGCAGTGATGGCCTGCCTGTAGGCAAGGGCACAGAGTTCTGCATACTTGCGTCCCCCGGCCCGCTCTGCGTCTGCCATAAGTCCTGCGTCGAATTTGGCGCTGCGCTTCACAAGTGACTTGTAATCGGCGGCCGCCGCCTCGAACTGGCTTTCTATTGTCTTGTTCCCGTCCGCGTTCCAATAAGGTCTGAGGTTTTCTCCGAAGTATTGTATGGAGTACAAGTCGTCATAACCGGCCATTATCATTCCTTCAGCCTTGTTGACGACACCCAGCTCCCTTGTAAGGGAAATGTCTCCGTCTCCGGTTGCGGATGCGGAAGTGCCCTTGCTGTCTGCCGCCAGATAGAACCATCCCCAGTCTATTCTGACATTGTCCCCGGCTTTCCACAGGGGATTCTGATTTGTGCAACCGGTTCTGACATATGTTATTCCGTTATTTTCATATGTGTCTGCCGTTGAACTTTCGTCCATCGCATAGTCCAGGGCCCATTCGCGACCGGCACTGAAAAGGAGTTTCACGTCGTGTCCGGCGCCGTCCTTGGATTTTACGGAATAGGAAATGTAGTTTACAGGGCGGCTCACCAGATCGAGATTGTCGAGGAACAGGGGAGCGGTGAAGCTGAGTTCGAGCTCTACGGGGCCGCAGTCGAAATTGTAGCGTGTGTTCATAGGAAGAACCTGCGCCGATGTCTGGACGGCGGTCCGGGTGTAGAGTTCCCGGTATTCAAGACGTTCATACAGCCCCATATCCACAAAGGCGTTGTCTTTGTCGGACTTGGCGCGGGCTTCGAGAATCACGTCGCCGTCCGCACCGGCTTTCAGGGCCTCGGCCGGAACGGGGTGGAATTCAATCTCTTGCCTGCCGGTATTGTTCGCCACCGTTTTTCCGTTTACGGAGAATGCTGCATCTCCGAATGAAGAGCAGAGCATATACATATCGCTTCCGTCCGGTATCGATGCCGCCGGAACGTGGCGTTTCGCCCTGACGTCTTTCACGTTGAGGAAGGTGGCGGTGGTTGGCCTGCGGCCGGAAGGACCGAAACCTCCTTCGCCCTCTTTCCAGCTGCGTCCGCCGTCCGTGGAATATTCTCCCTTCCACGGATGCTCCCTGGCTCCGGCGGCAACAGCCCGGAATTCAGAGGTTTTTTCCCTGCCGAGGAAGCGGTAGTCTTCGCCGTCAACGGTCAGGACTCCGACGAAGGGGTACGGAAAACCGGTCCAGTGCTCCACGCTCCCGCCGTACAGTTCGTCGCAGGGAGACCAGGCGCTGGTGTAGGGGTCTATTGTTATCAGAGGGTAGGAAGGCGCCCTGAGTTCGCTTGTGGCTTTGTTTTGACAGCAGGATGCCATAATGGCGGCTGTCAGGATAAGTGAGATTGAAATATGTGGTTGCATAATTCTCAAAGTTACGTTTTTTTCGGCATAAGTGCAAAAGGGAGCGGTTGCGGGAGTGCAAAAAAAACGCAAACCACGGGTAGCCCGTGATTTGCGCCAGGTAAATGTCGTATAATTTTTATTTGATGACTCCGAGTTTCCTGCCGACTTTGATGAAGGCGGCGATAGCCTTGTCGAGATGTTCCTTCTCGTGTGCGGCTGAGAGCTGGACGCGGATGCGGGCCTGGCCCTTCGGCACCACCGGGTAGTAGAAGCCGGTGACGAAAATGCCTTCCTTGGCAATCTCGGCGGCGAATTTCTGACTGAGGGGCGCGTCATAGAGCATAACTGCGCAGATGGCCGACTGTGTGGGCTTGATGTCGAATCCTGCGGCAAGCATAGCCTCGCGGAAATATTCCACGTTCTTTACGAGTTTGTCGTGGAGGGCATTGCTCTCTTCCAGCATCCTGAACATCTCGATACCTGCTCCGGCAATCATCGGTGGGATGGAGTTGGAGAACAGGTATGGACGGCTGCGCTGACGGAGCATGTCGATTATTTCCTGACGACCCGTGGTGAATCCGCCCACTGCGCCTCCGAAGGCCTTGCCGAGTGTTCCGGTGTGGATGTCAACCCTGCCGTAGCAGCCGAACTGTTCCGCTACGCCGTGTCCGGTGGGGCCGACTACGCCTGCGGAGTGGCTTTCGTCAACCATTACGAGGGCGTCGTATTTCTCTGCAAGGTCGCATATCTTGTCCAAGGGGGCAACGTTGCCGTCCATGGAGAAGACTCCGTCGGTGACTATGATGCGGAAACGCTGGGCCTGTGCATCCTGGAGGCATTTTTCGAGTTCTGCCATATCTGCGTTTGCGTAACGGTAACGCACTGCCTTGCAGAGGCGCACGCCGTCAATGATGGATGCGTGGTTGAGCGAATCGGAAATGATTGCGTCGTCTGCGGTGAGAAGGGGTTCGAAAACTCCTCCGTTCGCATCGAAACAGGCGGCATACAGAATGGTGTCGTCGGTGTGGAAATACTTTGAAACGGCTTTTTCAAGTTCGCGGTGAAGATCCTGCTGTCCGCAGATGAAGCGTACGGAACTCATTCCGTATCCGCGTGAATCCATAGCCTTTTTTGCCGCTTCCACAAGTCTGGGGTTGTCGGCGAGCCCAAGATAGTTGTTGGCGCAGAAATTGAGTGCCTTGCTTCCATCTGCAAGTGTGATTTCCGCACCCTGAGGGGAGCAGATCATTCTTTCACGCTTGTACAATCCTGCCTCGTCGATGGCTTTCAGCTCGTCCTGGAGGTATTTCTGAAATTTTCCGTACATA
>JAKSKJ010000126.1 GCA_024401795.1 Bacteroidales bacterium
AAATGGGTGCGCAGACTTCCGAAGCCAACGTCAACGCCGGACTTGCGGCCGCGCGCCAGATTTGCGACTATTTTGCCACCGGTTGCACCAAATTCCAGCTTTAGAACAGGTTCTTAGTCCAGAGCTATTTCGTCCACAAACAGATACAAAGCGTGATCCCTGCCGTTATGATATGACGGCAGGGTTTTTGGACACTCCAGCTTCACCTTGAAGAATCTTGCCGTGACAGGTTTGATGAAATTGATGTTGTGTCTGGCTATTTCATAATGATGCTCCGTGAACTCAGGGCAGGAAACAGACGCTACGGGGAAGAATTCCTTGCCGTCCACGGAGGCGGAAAGTTCCGCAGAAACGGCATCGAACAGCCAGAGTGAGGTATTGATACAGGCCGAGAACTCAAACGAAGACACCTCAGTCTGTTCCTGCATATCTATCAGAGCCACGACATCCTTCTCCTCAAAGCCGAGCCAGTACCCGCTTCTGAAGTCCTGGGGGCCCTTCAAGCCGTCCGTAAGCATTGAGGCTCCGTCATAAGAATGGACGAGTGCGGGCTGCTCCTCGAGAGTTATAGGTTTGAACGTTGACTTGGAGATATGGTACTCGGTCTGGGCCACAGCGGACATAGTGCTGTCACGCAGCGCCGCCATTTTCAGGACAAGCGGCCTGTCCACCTTGATGGGAGAAGTGTATTCGGGAGAATCCGGCGTGGGATCGGACCCGTCGAGAGTGTAATGTATCGGAGCGCCGTCCACTACTCCCGCGCTGACCATATATCCGTCACCGCAAGCCCTGGAAACCATATTCACATTGTCATCCACACCCTCAAAGAAGTTCAATCCCATCTTTTTGTATATAGCCTTCATACGCGGCAGGGCCGCAGAGAAGCGGAAGTAATCCTTCCGATCCGCAGAGAGCCACTGCACCTCGGACATTGCGGCAAGACGGGGCAGAAGCTGCACGGATGCCTTCTCTTCCGTGGCAACGTATTCGCACCAAAGGTTCGCCTGACAGCCTATGACCAAAGAATTCTCTTCCCCGGACAGTCCTGCAGGCACAGGCTCGAAATCATAAACCTGACGCAGGGGAATCAGTCCCACCCCCGTCTTTACTCCGGGCGCAGGAGGCACCTGGTCATAGTCGAAATAGCAGTAACGCGTCGGTGTCATAATCACCTGATGGCCCGCCTTGACAGCATCCACACCGCTTCGGACAGCGCGCCATGCCATTATGGCAGCATCTGCAGAGACCTTTCCCTCAAGCATCTCATCCCAGCCGATAATGTGGCGTCCGCGTTTTTCAAGATGCTTCTGCACCTCAGTCATCAGATAGCTCTGGAGATACGCCTCCTTGGGATGGTCACCGTCCGCGAGACCCAATTCCGCAGCCTTAGCCTGACACACGGGGCAGTCGCGCCATCGGAGTCTGGGACACTCGTCGCCTCCGATATGGACGTACTCGGAAGGGAACACGTCCATCAGTTCGTCAAGCACTGTCCTGAGGAAATCGAGGGTGGCAGGGTTGCCTGCGCACAGCACTTCATCACTGATTCCCCAGCTTTTCCGGACTTCATATGGTCCGCCGGTGCATCCCAGATAAGGATAAGCCGCCAGAGCCGCCTGCATATGGCCGGGAAGGTCTATTTCGGGTATTATCTCGATATTCCGCTGTGCGGCATATGCCACGAGTTCCCGACATTCTTCCTGAGTATAGAATCCGCTGTGGGGCACGCCGTCATACTTGATATTGACTCTGTCACTTCCTACCTGCGTCTCCTTGCGCACCGAACCGATTCCGGTCAGGAGAGGATATGCCTTTACCTCGAAGCGCCACCCCTGGTCGTCGGTCAGATGCCAGTGGAAGCGGTTGCATCCGTGCAGGGCCATAACGTCAATGAATCTTTTCAGGTATTCGACGCTGAAGAAGTGACGGGCCGTATCGAAAAGCACGCCCCGGTATGCAAAACGGGGCTCGGATCTGACGGTTGCGCAAGGCAGGGCGACTTCCTTGGCGCTGCACGCAGGCAACGATTTGCGGAGGGTCTGGACAGCATAGAAGACTCCTGAAGGAGAACCTCCCGTGACAGTTACACCACTCCTGCGGACATTGATTTCAAATCCTTCCGGATTCGGCACCGCGGCGGAATCCACCCTGAGCGTGATATCTCCTTTCCCGTCGGCGCAATCGAGCCGGAGACCGGTCATCTCCTCTACGTATCCTGAGAGGAAGGCGGCATTGCGCGCCAGAGCTTCGTCCGACGCGGGATATCCGATGCGAAGTCCGGACGTAAGAATGAATGAACCGGGGTGTGAATCGGCGACGGGGAACGGAATGACATTGTAATCGGCCGTCGGACAATCAGAGGCCCCACAGGAAGCGACGGAAATCAATATGGCAAGGACCAGAGAGCATTTCGCACAATCGGTCATCCTCATGGCTTTACAGGTTTAAAATGTATGGATGGTGAGTCCGGACCTGAGTTTGGGTTCGAACCAGGTGGTCTTGGGTGGCATTATTTTGCCGCTGTCGGCTATGTCTGTGAGCTGTTTCATCGAAACGGGATAGAGAGCGAAAGCAACTTTCATCTCTCCGCTGTCAACCCTTCGCTGGAGTTCGTCGAGGCCCCGGATTCCGCCCACAAAATCTATCCTGCTGTCTGTGCGCAGGTCCTTGATACCCAGGACTGCGTCCAGGACAAGATTAGAGAGTATGGTCACATCCAGCACTCCGATGGGGTCCGTGTCGTCATAACGTCCGGGCTTTGCCGTCAGGCTGTACCAACGTCCTCCCAGATACATCGAGAAATTGTGCAACTCTGTGGGCTGGTAAGGCTTTGCGGGACGCCCGCAGCGGGGCTTGGAGACAAGTGAAACCTCGAAATCCTTCTCCAGTTCTTTCAGGAACGCCTCTTCGTCCAGGCCATTGAGATCCTTTACCACGCGGTTGTAATCCAATATCTTGAGCTGGCTTTCGGGGAAGCAGACAGCCATGAACCAGTTGTATTCTTCCTCTCCGGTATGGGCAGGGTTCAGCGACTTTCTTTCAGCGCCCACACGCGCGGCGGCGGCAGTGCGATGATGTCCGTCGGCAACGTAGAATGCTTCCACGCTGTCATTGAAAAGTGACGTTATGCGGCTGATGACGGCATCATCGTCTATCACCCACAATTCGTGACCGAAGCCGTTTTCGTCGGTAAATCTGAACTCCGAAGGACGGGCAACGGCCGCTTCCACGATTGAAGACAGTTCCGCATTGTCGTGAAAGGCGAAGAATACAGGCTCTATGTTGGCACTTTGGATGCGCACGTGCACCATCCTGTCATCTTCCTTGTCCTTGCGGGTCAGTTCGTGCTTCTTGATGCTCCCGGATGCATAATCATCGGTATGGGCGCAGAGCACCAGTCCATACTGGGTGCGTTTTCCCATTGTCTGGGAATATACGTAATAGCAGGGCTTGCTGTCGCGGCAGAGCCATTCTCTCTCCTGCCACAGCTTGAAGTTGGCGACAGCCTTGTCGTAGGTTCGCTGTTCGTGTTCTCCCGCCATCGGCTCGAAATCAATCTCGGGTTTTGTGATGTGAAGCAGGGATTTTTCACCTGCCATACGTCCGGCCTCCGCCGAATCAAGAACGTCGTAGGGAGGGGCGGCGACTTCGGTGACAATGTTTTTTGGGGGCCTCAAGGCCGCAAAGGGTTTAACTCTTACCATAGAAAAATGGGTTTTATTTTCTATCAAAGGTAGCCAGAAGTCTTGTTTTTTGCAAACGATATTCGTATCTTGGTAAATAAATGAAATCACAATATGATTCCTGATTCGGTACAAATTCATAGAATCCTGAAGGAATTCTTCGGATATGACGGCTTCAAGGGCGATCAGGAGCAAATCATCA
>JAKSKJ010000127.1 GCA_024401795.1 Bacteroidales bacterium
GCGGTGAACAGAACACCGATGATGACGTTGAGCGTCAGTACGTTGGAAAGAACCTGCCTTGCGGAATCGTAGTTCTTCTGGCCGAGCAGAATCGATATCATCGTCATTCCTCCGATTCCCACCAGGGTGCCGAGGGCGATTGACAGGTTCATCAGGGGAAAGGTTACGGCGAGTCCGCTGATGGCCGCGGCGCCGACTCCGGGTATGTGCCCGATGAAGATGCTGTCGACCATATTATATAGAGACGCCGCCGTCTGTGCGATGATGCCCGGCACGGCGTACATCCGCAGCAGAGTGCCTATACTTCTGGTGCCCAGTTCTGTGGGGGCGGAGTTCTCTTCAGCCATTTCCTGTCAGGGCTTGTCAACAACCTCTATGTCGAAACGTAGGGGGGAGTAGGCCGGAATTGTGAGCCCGCTGCCCGAAGATGAATAGCCCATATCGGACGTGAAGAATCCTATAGCCTTTTCGTAGGGTCCCATTTTGCCGAGGAGGTACTTGAATCCTGTTATCACACTTGTGCTGCTGCTCGTCATTGTGGTTTCCATATAGGATTTTTTCAGGTTTATCTGAGTGGGGGAGTAGGAACTGCCGGAGGAATGGATTCCGTAGAATTTGGCGGTGTCGGCGATGTTGGTGTCGAAGACGACACCGTCAAGTCTCCGCCCGATATAATTTATGTATATCGTCGTGTCATTCTGGAACCTCTCTCCGCCGACGGGAGGGACTAAGACTTTTCTGTAGAAGCCCGTGGTGTCGTAAGAGGCATCGGGGAAGTTTCTGGAAATGTACCGGGAAAGCGAATCCTGCTCCCACTTCGCGATGTCGGTTATACGTTCCGTAATTTCGAGTTCATAGATGGCAGTGCTCCCGGAGACCTTGTCGAGGTACTCCTGTTCCGTGTTGTAACGATCCTGGGTCATCAGCCATCCGGGAATGAGAACCGTGCGTCTGCCGCCGACTTTCATATTCTCTATGGCATAGTCTATCCCCGCGTACATCGCGTTGTCGGCTCTCTCCATTATGGACGGGCCGTAGAATGCCGAGGGGTCATAGCTTCTGGTCTTGTATGCATCCTCGATGTGTGTGCTGGACAGAATGTTGCCCTTGAGGTCCAGCATCCTGAAATGTGTCCTGATGTATGGTGTAATGGTGGGGATGCTTATCAGTTCTCCCGTGCCGGGGATGTCTTCGAGAATATAGTACCCGGGTTCGACTTTCTTTGCGGCCCAGTCCGGATGGTTTACTTCAATCCAGGCATCCAGATATCTTTTTTCCGCGTCGTTTGTTCCTTCGGTTCCGGCTTTTGCGCATCCGCACAGAAGAATGAGAGTGTAAATGGCGAGTATTGCTGTCTTTTTCATAGTCTTACATCTTTTGCATGAAACGTGCCGCGGCGTCCTCAAACCAGGCACATACGGCATCGCGGTCCGGAATGTCGTCGGGAATCAGAATTCTGCCGCCGGACGCCTGAGGATGTCCGCCTCCGTGGAAACGGTCACTGGCAAGCGCGTTGATGGACAGGGGTTTCTTCGATCTCAGGGAAATCCGGAAATATCCGTCCTCTTCAGTTATCAGGGCGCTCATCCTGACTTTGCCTATCTGCAGGGGTATGTTCACAAGGCCGTCGGTTTCTCCTTCGGCGAGTCCGAATCTGTCTTTTGTGTCACGGTCAAGAACCATATAGGCCGCGCCGCAGTCCATTATCCTGAGTTTCCTGTCCAGCATATAGCCCCAAGCCCTCAGCTTTCCCTCACGACCGGAGTTATATACCCTTTCTATGATAAGGTCCCTGTCTACGCCGGCCGCAATCAGCCTTGAGGCCATATCCAGAGTGGAGGGAAATACGGAGTTGGCGAAATTGTTGGTGTCCGTGGTCATTCCCGTCATAAGGGAGAACGCGCAGTCCGCAGGCAGTTTGGATGCATCTCCGTCTATCCCCGGCATAGCGCACAGGATTTGGAAGAGGAGTTCGCAGGCGGATGAAACGTCCGTCCTGGAGAAGACCAGGTCGAATGCGTCGCTGTCCGGGTCCGGATGGTGATCTATCAGTACCTTGCGCCCCTTGGCGGCACGGAGGTCGTTTTCCAGAATGTCCGTCCTTCTGAACGAGTTGACATCCAGAGCGATGATGAGATCCGCTCCGGCAATCATTTTTTTTGAACGGTCGCTCCCTCCGTCAAGGATGTCAAACCCGTCTGTGATGAACGACAACCCTGAGGGAATCCGGTCCGGGAGAATGATAACGGCATTTCCGCCGCAACAGTCCCTGATGAAACCGCTCATTGCCGTGATGCTGCCCAGCGCATCCCCGTCCGGATGGAGGTGGGCGACAATCACGGTTTCCGGGCTGTTCCGAATCAAGGAGTCGAACAGTTTCGCTTTTTCCGCAGAGACCTCAAACATAATCTTCTGCAAATTTAATAAGAATTATTGCATTTCATAAATGAAATTTATAACTTTGTCCGACTTTGGAAACAAATAAAACAAAATAACGAAATGAAGAAATCAGTTAAGATTATCATTGAGGTGGCTCTCCTCCTTGTATGCGTGCTTCTGACGTGGTTGATTGTGCGCAGCATTATGAAACCTGTGAATTTCAACAAACAGCAGGCTCACCGTGAGACCGTTGCCATCCAGCGTCTCAAAGACATCCGTACGCTTCAGGTTGCGTTCAAGTCCGAGAACGGCAGGTTCGCTTCCACAATCGACTCCCTCAAGAATTTCTATGAGAACGGAGAAATGACAATCGTGATGCAGGTCGGCTCTATGGATGATTCCCTGGCTGTCGCCCACACGGAACAGGTCAAGAAGGCAAACAGGAAGATTACTTCCAAAGACCTTTACGAACGCTATCTGGCCGGGGACAAGAACCTCGTGTTCTCCGTGGAGAACAAGATTCCGGTAAGGGACACGATCTTCCGCTCCCGCACCGATTTCCAAATCGATTCTCTCAAGACGATTCCGTTCTCCGGAGGACAGCCTGTGGAGATGACCGCAATTACCAAACTCGTCTCCGGTGTGCAGGTTCCTCTGTTTGAGGCCAAGATGCCATATCGCGCCCTTCTCAAGGGAATGGACAACCAGCTCCGCATCAATCTCGATGCATCACGCCGGGACCAGAACCGTTATGAGGGACTTCAGGTAGGAAGCATCACTGCACCTAACAACAACGCAGGAAACTGGGAGTAGTGGCATCCACGCTTGTCCCTGTCAATTTCTTTGATCCGGCCACAGTCAGGGAGTCTCTGGCGGAGGTTGCGGAAATAGCGGACTCGGACAAAGTCTCCTATGTGAACGTCCCGCAATACAATGCGGTGCTGATATATACTGTCTCAGGAACGGGCGAAGATCCGCTTCCTGAGATTTTTCATATCCTGGAGGCTCTGGGCTCCTGTCCGGAATACAACAGGATAGTGGCGTCTTTCAGGGATGGCCTGCTTTCGTTGGGGATTGCGCAGGGGGCGACCCTTCTTCTGGCAAATGAATATGCCGCTGAGGATTTCACCACTGCCCAATACTATATTTTCCTTGCAATGCATTCTTTGCAGTTGAATCCGGAAGTGTCCGTGATAAGATTCAGAACAGAATTGAGCAAGGATAATGAAATGTCGCTGTACCGATATTTCAAATCTGTGGAAAAGATATGAGAATCATCGGTGGCAAACTCAGGGGGCAGATGATTAAACTGCCGGCCACATATGCCGCCAGACCGACGACGGATTTTGCGAGGGAGGGGCTTTTCAACATTCTGGGCAACGAGTACGAATTCGAGGACCTGAAGGTTCTCGACCTGTTCGGCGGCACCGGTGCGGTGTCGTTCGAATTCGCATCAAGGGGTGCGTCCCGGGTTTATTGTGTGGAAATGGCGAGGGAAAATGC
>JAKSKJ010000128.1 GCA_024401795.1 Bacteroidales bacterium
GACCTTGCAGCCGCCTGCATCACCAAAGACCGCCGTCCTTCGGTGGAGACGTCGCTGCACAACTGTATGAACTGGACTTTCGTTGTCCACACTCATCCCACTTCGGTGAATGCGCTTATGTGTGCCGCCGATGCGGAAAAGAAGTGCGCTGAAATGTTCCCGGACGCCCTTTATATCCCATATACTGATCCCGGATACACTCTTTTCAAGAAGGTGTATGACAAGATTCAGGCATACAAGGTTTCCAGAGGCGTTGAACCCAAGGTGATTTTCCTCCAGAATCACGGAATCTTCGTGGGAGCGGACACCGTGGCGGAAATAGAGAAGATTTATGACGGAGTTTTTGCCGCAGTCGAGGCCGGGTTCAAAAAGAAGCTTCCTGCCGGAGAGGCTGATGTATGTGACTGCGTTTGCGAGACCGTTCCGGCAATCCGTACTATCCTGAGCCGCAAAGGCCGCGGGCTTAAAACTCTGAAAATCACCAATAATGCTCTTGTCGGCGAATTTGTCGCCTCGAAAGATGCATTCAAGGCCGTATCCGTGCCTTTCTCTCCCGACGAGATTGTATATTGCAAGTCGGAGTACGTTTATCTCGAAGGCAAGGATTCCGCTGACCTTGTAAAGAAGGCGGAGAAGAAGATAGAGGAATACATAGAAAAACGCGGACACACTCCCAAGGTCCTTCTCATCAAGGGAATAGGTCTTGTGGCCGTGGGCGACAGCGCAAAGAATGCGCAGATAATCACAGACGTGTTCACAGACGCGATGAAAATTGCATTCCTGGCACAGAATTTCGGCGGACCTCATCCTATGACAGCCCGCCAGATAGGATTCATCGACAGCTGGGAAGTTGAGAATTACCGCCGCAAGGTCAGCGCTTCAGTTGCCGCGGGCCGCGTGGAAGGCAAGACTATAATCGTCACAGGTGCCGCCCAGGGCTTCGGCGAGGGAATCGCCCGCAATCTTCTGAGAGAAGGGGCCAACATTGTCGTTGCCGACCTCAATGAAGTTACCGGTGAGGCTACTGCCGCCGCATTCAATGCCGTTGCAAAAAACAGCAGGGCCATTTTTGTGAAGACTAACGTGAGCGAACTGGACAGCATTCAGAATCTCATCCGTGAGACCATCATCAATTTCGGTGCCCTGGATGCATTCGTGAGCAATGCCGGTGTCGCCCGTGCCGGAGACCTCGAAACCCTTACTCCCGAAACCTTCGATTTCGTGACGAAGATAAACTATTACGCTTTCTTCTATTGTTCCAAACTGGCAAGCCGCGTGATGAAGATTCAGACGGCCAACGATCCCGAGTATTTCGCCGATATCATCCAGGTCAACTCCAAGAGCGGTCTGGAGGGCTCCAAGGCCAATTATGCCTATGCCGGCAGCAAGTTCGGCGGTATCGGTCTGGTCCAGTCATACGCTCTCGAACTGGCCCCCTTCAATATCAAGGTGAATGCCGTATGTCCGGGCAACTTCCTGGACGGACCTCTATGGAGCGACCCGGTGAGGGGACTGTTCGTGCAGTATCTCAATGCCGGTAAAGTGCCGGGAGCAAAGACGGTTGCGGACGTGCGCGAGTATTACCTGTCCAAGGTGCCTATGCGCAAGGGCTGCAACCCCGAGGACGTATGCAAGGCCATCATGTATGCAATGGACCAGACGGGTGAGACCGGTCAGGCTATTCCCATCACAGGCGGTCAGATAATGTTGAACTAATCAATAACCAATTATATGAAAACCAAAGCAGTCAGACTGTATGGCAAATGCGACCTCCGTCTGGAGGAGTTCGAATTGCCTGCAATCAAGGAAGATGAGATTCTGGCCAAGGTGGTCAGCGATTCCATCTGTATGTCTTCATACAAGTCTTCACATCAGGGGGAGGAGCACAAGAGGGTTCCCGACGACATTGCAGTCAATCCCACCATCATAGGACACGAGTTTGCGGGTGAGATTGTTGAGGTCGGCAAAAAGTGGCAGAGCCAGTTCAAGCCGGGCGACAAGTTCTCAATCCAGCCCGCCCTCACCTACGAGGGAGGTCCCGTCGGAGTGCTGAGCGCCCCCGGCTATTCTTACAGATATATCGGAGGCGACGCCACTTACGTTGTCATTCCGGCAGAGGTGATGACCCAGGGATGCCTTCTTCCATATAAAGGGGAGGGGTTTTACCCCGCATCGCTCAGCGAGCCTCTTTCCTGCGTGGTAGGTGCTATGCACGCCTGCTATCACACCACTCCCGGCTCCTATGTCCATTCAATGGAGATAAAGGACGGCGGCAAGATGGCTCTGTTGGCAGGTGTGGGTCCTATGGGTCTTGCCTGCATCAACTATGTGCTGCACCGTGAGGACCGTCATCCCGCGCTCTTCGTGGTTACTGACATCGATCAGGCCCGTCTTGACCGTGCGGCATCCCTCTACACCGTTGAGTTCGCAAAGAGCCGCGGAATAGAGCTTCATTACGTCAATACCGGCAGCGGTGACCCTGTGGAGGCCCTCCGTGCCCTCACCGGCGGTACCGGCTACGATGAGGTGGTGGTGATGGCTCCCGTGCCCGCCGTGGTGGAACAGGCCGATGCCATTCTCGGCTTCGACGGTTGTCTCAATTTCTTCTCCGGCCCCGGAAAATCCGACTTCAAGGCTCCGTTCAATTTCTATAACGTGCATTATGCATCAACTCACGTGGTTGGCACAAGCGGCGGAAATACGGACGATATGAAGGAGGCCCTCGACCTGATGGGGAAGGGGATGGACCCAGCCGGACTCGTTACCCATATCGGAGGCCTCAATGCCGTGATTGACACTACTTTGAACCTGCCGGACATCAAGGGTGGCAAGAAGCTCATCTATACTCACATAGATATGCCTCTCACCGCAATCGCCGATTTCGGGGAGAAAGCCGCGTCAAATCCGGTTTATGCCGAACTTGACAGAATCTGCAAGGCCCATCAGGGACTTTGGAGCGTCGAGGCGGAGAACTACCTTCTCTCCCACGCGGAGAATCTTTAGGAATCAGCGCCTGCTTGCGACGGCCACATAGGTCAGCAGGACGACGTTCATCAGGAGCGCATAGATGATTGCCGGGGTGGCTATCACCGGATTGTTGAAGACAATCGGGCTGGTGGCCACGGCAATCGCCTGTGCGGCATTCTGCATTCCCACTTCGATGACGATGGTCCTTCTTTCTGTCTGTTTGAGCCGCAGAATGAGGCAGATGGCTGCCGCGGCCAGTATTGAACCGAGAATGAGCCCTCCTGTCGCCATTCCCAAAGTTGCGAAGCGGGTGACGATGACAGCCTTGTTCTGGATGAAAAAGATGCCCGCGAGAAGCATCAGGGCCGGGAATGCGCATTTCGACAGGACCTTGTCAATCTTCAATGAGGCATTTTCCGCCCAGCGCCTTATACATATTCCCGCCACAATCGGAAGCAGCATTGTGAACAGATTCTGCTTCAGCAGATTCCCCACGGGCAGGGTAATGCCTACCGTCTCTCCCGCGTGAGCGGTTGTAATCTGCATTATCAGCGGCAGCGTGAATAATGTTATTATGGAACTGAAAGCCGTCATCGAAACGGAGAGGGCCACGTCCCCCTTTGCGATTTTTGAAAATATGTTGCTGGATGAACCTCCGGGGCAGCAGGCGATGAGCATAAGGCCGATGAAAAACTCCGGCTCAAGTCTGAACACCGTCCCTATGGCAAGCGCAATGAGAGGCAGCAGCACCAACTGGCCGAACAGTCCGGCAACCATAGCCTTTGGTTTCCTGAATATCTCGACGAAATCCGAAATGCGCAGGGACAGCCCCAGGTCGAACATCAGAACCGTCAGTATGGGCAGCACTATGAGAATACTGTTGAATTGCATAAGTTGATGATTTG
>JAKSKJ010000129.1 GCA_024401795.1 Bacteroidales bacterium
CATAGAAATGAATATTAGTCCTTCATTCCCATATTTCTTATGAATATCGGGAGCGCAGGTGCAGATTTACTGTTATTTCAAATCCTATGCAAGTAATTTGTTATCAATTATTGCAAGACTCTGTAAAGAAAGGCGCATTTTCAAATCGCATATTGCCGCATTTGAGATATTGAACTCCTCGCTACGGTCAATCAAGGCATACTGCGCTACCGCCGGGTAGTGCGACGCCGCCTTCTCCAGACATTGTTCCAGAGTCAGCTGAGCATAAGCGGCACCCATATGCAATACGAGCGCCAGCGTCAGGAAAATCTTCTTGTGATTCGTTTCAGATATTCTCATAGTGCCTGTTTCTCAAAATACAGACGCGACATTCTTGAGGCCGATGCCGAAAACGGCCTCGGAAATCTTTGAAAGTTCTTCTTCGGGGCCTTCCAGATGAAGGGTGAACTGCTTGTGGGTGAGAGTTTCTCCGGAAGCGAGCTCCGCACCGGGAGATGAGGTCTCAATTTCGTAGAAGGGCCCCATCACGGTTCCGGTCTCGGTAGGACCGTCATTATATGAATTTATGACGTCTCCGCCGAAAGGATAGTCCTGATTCCCCCACTGGCCGTTCACATAATCGCAGGGATAGTCCGGCACGGTGTATTTCAGAATGTTGAGCACGTGGTTGCCACTGTCATAACTGCCGCAAAGGTCCTTGGCGCTGCCTTTCGGAAGGCCTATC
The DNA here is from genome assembly GCA_024401795.1 of Bacteroidales bacterium. Classification (GTDB taxonomy): domain Bacteria; phylum Bacteroidota; class Bacteroidia; order Bacteroidales; family UBA932; genus Cryptobacteroides. The sequence continues at coordinate 725 of JAKSKJ010000129.1, forward strand.
TTTGCCCTGTACTTTCCATCTATGCGGAAGAACACGAATCCATCCTTCACTGTCAGCCTGTCTGAGGGCACCTTCCCGAAATAGTCATCTTTCACTATGGTTTCCCCCTCCCGGAGCTCGTATGGAATGAACACCGTGGTGCCGGGGTTGGGCTTGAGCATACCAAGCAGCCACACCGATGGAAGTCCGGTCTCTTTTGTCCAGGCCTGCTCCCCCCTGTTCTCCAAGGTATTGGCTGTGCTGTAGGCAAGAGCCCTGACACTTTCGGGGACAGGCACTCCGAGGACTTCGGATGCGTCCTCCAGTTTCACCACACGGCGCAGCCCTATCTCAAATCTGCGTCCGGAAGCGTTTTCCAGACTCGCCTTTCCGCTGAAAGTCACCTCGGAACGGCTCTTCGACTCGACGGTAAACGCTTCGGTATCAAGAATTCCGGGCACCATCCAGTTGGCATAAACCTGCTCCGCTCCGGGAGCGAAATAGTACGAATTAGCACCGCCTTCGGGCCCTATCCAGAAACGCTCCTCCCCTCCGAAGGGGTTGAACTGCCCGGAGATTTCTCCGCCGGAGATGTATTTGTGATTAACCCAGCCGTAGCTGTTCCCCTTCTCACCTCCCGTGGTGGAGGTCATCACTCTCCCCTGCCACCCGGGTACGGTAAGCACTCTGGACTGCCCGTCGGAAGAAACCAGCTCCACGGTCTCTATCCCCATATCCTTGAAGAATACGGCATCGTAGCCGTAGGTGCCTTTTTTCGCCGGTTCCCGGTCACAACCGCTCAGCATAACAGCAGCCATAAAAAGTATTGTTTTGATGTTCATCTTCTATTCAAGCACTTTCTGCGCCTTGAGGAATTCTGCGATTCTGTCGAGGAAGGTATAACTTCCCGTGCCGGGAGAAGCCTTTCTCTGGAAGCAGTGAGGACGGAGGGCAAGAGTATGGAGTTCGCACTGGATACCCATTGCCCGCATCTTCTCCCAAGCCTTGACGGAATTCATAGCCGCCCAGCCGTCGGCGTCGCCGTGGACAAAGAGCATAGGGGCGGTGGCGAGGTCAAAACTGAATTCCGGCACCAGAACGGCACTGTCGTCATTGCCGCCGGTAGAGTTCCCTCTTTCCGCACCGTCCGTCAGAGAGTATGCCGGATATATTCCTATTCCCCACTGCACGCTGCAGGACTGCTTGTCAATCTCATCTACCGGAAGGTATGACTTGTGAAGGGATGACGTCACTCCCATAAGCGTGAGATGGCCGCCCGCCGAACTTCCCATAATGCCGATTCTGTTCGGGTCGAGCCCTCGGGAAGCGGCTTCGCTACGCACTATTCTGACAGCCCTCTGAAGGTCCTGCCAAGCCGTGGTGTGCTTCGCCAGGCCGACGGGGCGCGGGGTACGGTACTTCAGGGTAACAACCGTCATACCAAGTTCATTGAGATAGCGGCGGGCCGGAGCGACTTCGAAGTCATCGGGATCATTGCCGGTATAGCTCCCTCCGGAATAGATTATCTGTATCGCGGTGGTCTTCAGCTCCTTGGGCATATGCCACTCAATATAAGGCTGGCACTGCTTCTCCTGCACATCCGGCATCTTACCTTCGGGCCATACGTCCTCCTTCACATATTCGCCGCGAGCCTCATCGGAAGCATAGCGGTCCATCAGCGACTCTTCGGGAGCGAGTTCTCCGAGGAAGCCCATCTGACGGATGAACTCAATGCCGCGCTCGACTCCGTAAATGCCGTGCTTCCTGTTGGGATAGAGGTGAAGTTCGGCGGGAACGTGCATCTTTCGAAGCTGACGATAGACAAGCGTGGAGCCGTTCGGGGAATAAGGGTCCAGACCTCCGTGATGCAGGCTCATAGGGCAGGTCTTGTCGTCAAACTTGAACACGTCGGATATTTTCACATCGGCACCATAGCCTTCGCGCATTGACGGGGTACCGGTCTCTCCGTCAGTAGTGACATAGGCGGGAGCACAAACCACAGCCCAATTGATATGGCAGGGCAACTTGTCAAGAGCGTCTATAGGCTCATAGGCCGGGGTCTGCGAACTTGTGGCAAGCAGAAGGGCCAGATGAGAACCGGCAGACATCGAAATGACTCCTATCTTCTCGGGGTCGAAACCGCGTTTGGCCGCTTCGCTGCGCACCATCCTGACAGCGCGCTGGCCATCCTCCCAGGCGGTCTGATAGATAGGAATCCCCACCGGACGGGGTGTGCGATACACGAAATTGACGCACTGTATGCCCTCGGCCGTGAGTTTTTCATTCCAATCCTGCACTGGCTTGACGTCACAGCAATTGTTGTAGGCACCGCCGGAGATGAGAATCATACAGGCGCCGTTCCGCTTTTCGGGCGCAGGTGCTTCAAACCACTCGATATAGGCGATACGATGCTTGTCGGCCTTGAATCCATCGGTCCTGACCTCATCGGTCATAGCGGCTATCTGCCCGGGCTGGGCATCGGGCATCTTGCCCTTGGGCCAGATAAGTTCTCTCTGTCCGCCGTAAGCGCACAGGGTCACAAAAGTCAGCAGTACAACAATCAGTCTTTTCATAATCAATCTTTTATATGTTTTGCAAATGGAAATCTCCTTTCAATCTCGGGGTCAGGCTTGCGCTTGGATTTGCGGGGCTTGCTGACTGGAAGGTCATCATACACGGCCTTGGCTATCTCGCACAGGCGTGACGCGCTGATACTGTCGTCCACAATGTAGAAAAGTTTGGACCCCGGGAACAGCTCCACCTGTTCGGCGTCCGGCAGGAGTTGCGCCGCCGTCGGCCCGGGTTCGAGCAGCATCCTGTCATCTCCCAGAAAGCCCAGCACCTTGCCCGCCATATGAATCACATACTCCCCCATCATCGGCTTGAGGGTCACAACGTCGAGCCTGTCGAACTTGGCACGTATGAAATCAGCATATTCCTTGCTTGTCGCCATACTACAAATGTAAAAAATATAATCGAAAAACCCGCCACCTTGCGGCAGCGGGAAAAACCAAATCCAAAATCAGGCTCACTTTCTCCTGCAGCATCCCCCGGAAGGCTTCTCTGTTCCGCAGCTTCCGGACTTGGCGTCATAACCATCACCGCAGCACTTGT
>JAKSKJ010000013.1 GCA_024401795.1 Bacteroidales bacterium
CCTCGCGGAACATTGCGTACTTCGGCTCCGCCTCGTCGTACATGGGAATGTTGATACTTTTCCTCAGTTTGTACCTCACATCATCCTGAAGTACGGCCAATTCACGCGAAAAGTTCATTGTGCATTCGTCTTTGCTTGTGAAGGTGCCATAGACAATCGTGGAATTCTCGGTCTCGAGCAGATATTTCAGTTCATATTCAGAACTGAATGTACTGTCCACGGAAGACACCCTGTACTGGGCGGAAGCGATGATGCCCGACCCGAGCAACGCTAAAAACAAAAAAAGCCTTTTTATCATAACCTTATTTGAAATACGTTCAAATTTAATGATTTTTTTTTAAAAATACTGAAAACATCAGGAATGATGATTTGCAATGATTAAAAATAAATGTAATTTTGCACGCTAAAAAAAATGAAATGAGAAAAATTTTTACCCTGATGGCCGTTGCGATGGCCGCGCTTGTTTCAGCATCCTGTAACAAAGAAGAACAAAAGCCCGTTGAGGAAGAAAAAATCGTGAAAGTGACCAATTACGTGATTGTTTACGGAAACGAGGACACATTCAAGTTCTATGACTTCACCCTCAACTACAAATGTGGCAGCAATTCACAGAGCGTCCCTCTCAAAATCGAGGATATGACATACAACTTTACCGGTGGAGACTCCGAAACCGACATAATCATCAGTCTCGGCTCCAAGGGCGACTATGGCAAATATAAAGTCATACCTCTTGATGCTGATTGGACCAAACCTTACGAATTAACCGTGTCCATTGATGCCAAGGTAAAGGATACACTCAACTTCCCCGCCCCGGGAAAATATGAATTGGTAACCAACTTGACCGGACTCTATGTTCAAGGTGTCACCAATACCGGGTTTGCAGGTGAGGGAACCATCTGGTACCCCGGTAGCCAATCCCAAAACTACGTTATCGTTGATTTGAAAGAAGGTAAAAAACAGGATTTTTACAAGCTGCTTGAGAATCACTTGCCTATAATAAAATCCCAAAGTTCCAAAGGAGTCAGAATCACCGTCAGCGGAAAGAAACTCGATGGAATCCCTGCAAATTAAGAATGACTAAATAACCGGGACATCCGGTTGATTACAACAGAGAGAGTTCCTTCGGGGATGCATTAACAGGATTGACGCATCCCCGAAGGAACTCTCTCTGTTGTATATTTCTACACCTGCCCGCAGGTTCAATCAACTTTGGCCCTGATATCCAGTTTCCTGTCGATGCTGGTCATCCTGAAAATGCTCATCACGGTCGGACATACGTTTATCACTGCGAAGGATGCGTCAAGGGCCTTGGCTTTCTTGTGTGTGGCAATTACCTGACGGAGTCCGGCCGAGGACATATATTCCACCTTGTCGAAGTCCAGCACCAGTGAGGATGCTTCAGTCACGGCATCCACCATATCCCCCAATTCTGGGGATGAAACAGTGTCCAACCATCCTTCAGGGCTGAACGTTACCGTTCCGTTTTCTGTTTTTTTAGAAATGTTCATATCTTATTTGATTAATAATTTCGTGATGGTGAGGATATTCCTTCCTTCTTCGTATTTATAGTCCACCGTGTCGGCAACGGTAAAGGCTATGAGCCTTCCAAGACCGCCCACAGCGGTGTCAATGTCATATTCCCTGGTATCCGGAAGATCGCGGCGCGGGTCGAACTGGCGCCCTCCGTCGGAAAACGTAATTACCACCTTGTTTGAATATTCAAGGCTGAAAAATATTTTCTCCCCTTCAGGAGCCGGTCCGTCAAAGGCGTAGGAACAGATGTTCACGAAGCACTCCTCAGCCGCAACACAAAGGTCCATAATCAGAGATTTCGGAAGAAAACTGTCAAGCAGGCACTCCCGGATTTTCGCAAATTCCCTCACATCGTAGTCAAGTTCGAGGACAGGCATCCGTCTTGCGAGAAAACTCAGCATAGTGATGTCGTCATTCTGTTCAGTCTCTCCGGCAAAGGACCGTAAGGACTCCTCGACAGCTTCAACATAATACTTCTTTATTGTTCCTGACGTTTCTTTCAAAACTTTTTCAAGCCTGTCTGTTCCATAGAACTCACCATTCCCGTTGACGGCTTCGGTCACTCCGTCCGTATAAAGGAATACGGAATCACCATCCGCCATCTCCACTTCAGCGTCTTCATATTCCTCATCGGCAAAAAGGCCGAGCGGAGTACCTCCGGAAGCTTCCAGGCGGACAGGACCGTTATGAATCAGGTATGGAAGATTATGGCCCGCATTGGAATAGGTCAGTTTGCCTGTGGCGGAGTTGTATATCGCCACAAATGCCGTGACAAACATCAGATTGGAGTTTTCTTCGGAAAGCGTCAAGTTTACGTTTTTGAGAATGTCGGACGGGCCATAACCGATTTTTGCATACTGACGTATCAATGTCAGGACGATTGCCATCAGTATGGCTGCGGCAATGCCCTTCCCTGATACATCCGCAACTACAATCATCGTACGTGATTCGTCCAATTCGAAATAGTCGTACAGGTCGCCTCCAACGGATTTGGCCGGTTTCATCACTGCCTTGATGCCGCAATTGCGCAAATAAGCATAATTCGGAGACAATAACCCCTGTTGGATCCGGGAGGCGATATCGGCCTCTGAACGTTGTCTCTCACGCTCTTTTTCCATTTGGGATATATTGTTGATATAAGCATCGATATCATCGGTCATTTGATTGAAAGATTGGGCAATCATTGCAAACTCGTCATCATTGGCATTCTCCAATTTTACCTTTGACAACTTGCCTCCTGAAATATAATCGCCCATTTTTTTCGAGATGTTCCCTGCGGGAATGGAAACCCTGCGTCGTATGGACAGATAGAGGAACAGGGCGAGCACTGCAATGAAAGCGGACGTACACACAGCGGCAATCAGGAAACCGTGCATCATTTCATTCATAAACTCACTTATCGACACGGTTATACACATCATTGCCCTGTTGCCGAAATCATCATCCACCGCCATACTCACATCAGTCCCACTCTCAAACCAACCGCTTTTGGCAACAGAAAACTGTTGTTCGCCTCTCCAGACCTTCAGTTCCTCTTCTGTAAGCACGTATTCTTCAACGTCGCCGGCCATATAGTCTTCATCCGTCTCCCCGAATTTCTTTTCTTTCCAGTTGACTGAAAGGTAGGTTATCGTGCCGTTTTTTATGTCCGGAACATAGGCGAACATATAATCCACACGGTACCAGGTGCACATATAATCGCCATAGAAGGAGAGGACGTCATTGAAGGACGTGTCAATGGGGTGTTCCAGATCATTCGCTTTATACACGGCTAAATCGGCATATATCGCCACCATCGATTTGGCATAGTGCTCCATTTCCACTCTTACGTTATGCCTGAGCAGGAAAAACGATACGGACAGAAAAAGAAAGAACGCCGAGGCGAAGGCCACCGCCATACGGAATGCGAGTTTTCTTGCAATGGAATGTTTAATCTGTTTATTCATCAGGCTCGAAATAATCAAGTGTAAGAAGGCTTTCTATGGCCCTTTCAAGGTATGAACTGTCCACAAGCGGCCAGGAGAAACCGAGTCGGTACAGCACGTTTGCCGTGAAAAGATTGTCGGTATCCACCATATGCAGGTCGGGGCGGTCGTTCGTAACCAACCCCTGCAGTTTGGAGTTGACCCTGACATCTCCCAGCATCCTGTAGTAGTCGGCATAATATTCTTCATCCGGTACGGGAATTATGCTCAAACCGCAACGGTTGCTGGCTTCAATCAGTTGCATCTCGTCAAACCCGAAACGGCTGTCCGCGTGGAATGCCGTGAACTTGTCGTTTGTGCCCGCCAGCAGCACTATGGCCCTGGCCGTCATATCAATCGGCGAGAAGCTCATCGGGTCCGTTGCGTGGCTTATCGGACATTTTCCTATGGTGGTGAATCCCCTCAGGGCATTCATAAAAGCATTGGTATTGAAATTAATCTGGAACTCACCGTCGCTGTGGCGTCCCATCAGGTTGCCAACGCGGATGATTTTGCCGCGAAGTCCGCCTCTGATGGCTTCCAGCATTTTCAGTTCCGCGTGATATTTGGAGATGCCGTACTTGTTGTCCATATCATTTATCACAAACAACTCGTTCTCGTGCATCTTGACCTGCCTGAGGTAAGTTTCTTTGGTGTGGACTCCTGGCACGGACACCGTAGATATCTGAATCATCCCGGCTCCCGCCGCCTTGGCGGCCACAATCAGGTTCTCCACCCCGTGCACGTTCACTTTCTCGATAATGTCATCCGAAGCGTAATGCTTCACTACGGCGGCGCAGTTGATGAGTGTGTCGAAGTGCAGCCCGGACAAGGTTTCCACAATGTCGTCATCCGTGATGTCGGCATCCACGACCTTGATTTTGCCATCGAAAGCCTCCTTGAAAGGATTGTCGAAATAGTACATCAGCATATTCTGCAGACGCGTTTCGGCAGAAGGCATATCACCCTTGCGCACAAGGCAGATAACGCGGCCTTCGTTGCGTTCAATAAGTTCCTTCAGAATATGTATTCCGAGGAAACCCACGGCCCCTGTAAGCAATACGTCTCCGACAGGTTTTCTCTCTACGAGATGTGCAAATTCCAGAGTGTTGTACTTCAGAACTTCATCCGTCTCAGCATTATTGGAACCGGCAGTTTCCGACGCCACGGCGGCGCTTGGTGACGGAGTGTTCCGGGATTCGATATACAGAGCCAGTTCCTCCGGAGTCGGATGGTCGAAAATATCCTGATATTCCACCTTCAATCCATTGGACATCAGCTGCATAATGGCTTTCGACGCCGACAGGGACGTGCCTCCCATTTCAAAGAAGTTGTCGTCTGCGAAGAACTCGTCCAAAGAAAGGACGGAAGCGAACAGTTCGCATATCTGCTGTTCGAGCGATTTTTTAGGGGCTTTCCGGCCGCCTTTCTTCTTGCTTTCGCGCTGGATTTCGGGAAGAGCCTTGACGTTCACCTTGCCGCTCGGAGTGAGCGGGATGCTGTCAAGCTGCATCATCACGTCCGGAACCATATAGTATGTGAGGCGCGATTTCAGGAATGCTGTCAGTTCCGGAAGTTCTATCTGCGAATCGGCTGTAAAGTATCCGGCCAGGTAATCCTCGGAGCCGTTGTTCCTCACCACCACCTTGCTTTGCTTTATTCCTTCAAACTGAACGATACAATGCTCTATCTCATCCAGTTCTACACGGAAACCGCGCAGTTTGACCTGATTGTCCATCCTGCCGAAGAACTCCACCTCTCCGTCACCGTTCAGTCGCACGGTGTCTCCGCTGTGGTAAGCGGGAAGGCCGTTCAGGGTGAAGAACGAAGCCGCCGTCCTGTCCGGAAGGTTGATGTAACCACGCCCTACCAGACCGCCGCAGATGACAAGTTCTCCGCAGGCGAAGGGAGGAAGGATGTTGCCGGCCTTGTCAAGCACGTAAAAGGCTGTATTTGCCGTAGGCCCGCCGATAGTGATGCCTCCGGAGCTTTCAATTTCCTTGCAGCAGCAGGTGATTGTACATTCGGACGGTCCGTATCCGTTGATTATGTGCATATCGGAGGATATCTTCCTGAGTTCTTCATACAGAGAGCCCGGGAATGCCTCCGCGCCGGAAACCAGAGTGTGCACGCCCTCCAGTGCCTTGCGGAACTCGGGAATGCCTATGTAATTCGTAAGAATGGACGGTGTAGCCACAATAATGTCCACGTGATTGTCAATAATGCAGGAAGAGAGTGCCAACGGATTGTGGATTTCCTTTTCCGTGGCAATGCATACAGTCTTTCCGTTCAGAAGAAGCATCAGGTTGTCGAACACTGACATATCGAAGGATATGGAAGCGAGGGCAAGGGACACTTCCCCGCTTTCCGTTCCGTTGTAAAGCCTGTAGGTGAAATCTGAGGGCTCGGCCAGACAGGCCAGGTTGCGGTGTTCCAGCATAACTCCCTTGGGCTTACCCGTGGAGCCTGAAGTGTATATGCAGTATGCAAGACTGTCTGCGGGGATATCTATGTCGGGATTGGCTTCGCTTCCGGCATCAGGTCCTTCATTCAGGACTTCATCCAACACCAGTGAAAGGTATGGTTTGTCGGGTCCGAACAGTTCGGGGCGCGCGGCCCTGATATCGGAGGTTGTCAGCAGAACCGGACTTCCGGCATCTGACAGACAATAACTTATACGGTCATCCGGATAATCGGGGAGAATTCCGAGGAACGCGCCTCCGGCTTTCAGGATACCCATTTCGGCAACAGACAGAAGCACGGTCCGGTCCATAATCATTCCCACCACGCCGTCGCGTCCGACTCCCATTTCGATGAGTCTGTGTGCCAGACGGTTGGCCTTACGGTTGAGTTCATCGTAGGTGAGTGACTGGCCGTCACACACAACCGCAATTCTGGAAGGATTGGCAGAGACCTTCCTTTCGAATATCCGGTTCACGCTTATGCACTCATATGGTCTTGAGGTACCGTTGATTCGGGCAAGTTTCCCGGCCGCGGCGGGCGAAAGCAGAGAAACCTCATTCAGCAGTTCCTTCTCCAGGAATTGAGAAACAGCCTGCTCCATCGATTCCAAAAATGATTCCACATACTTTGCGGAGAATATTGCCCTGCTGTATTCCGCCTCAATTTCAAAAGCATCGTTCACCACATTGACCGTCAGAGTCAACGGCGCCTTGGCCACAGGAGGCAGCAGAGTGCGGCACACGGCCTTTTCTCCGCAAAGTGAGTCGAAATTGAAATTGTCGCCCTGATATACGAAAATTATATCCGACCTGATGCCGTATTCCCGGGAAATTTCCGCGAAAGAATACAGATCATTGGACATATTGTCCATCAACTGGTCCTGAGTCGTTCGGATAAAGTCCTTGACTTTCAATCCCTTTTCCATACGAATCAGCACCGGAAGCGTCTTCACCAGCATAGTGAACGCCGATGCCAGACGCGAATCGCTTCTGCCGTTGTAGATGGTGGTATATACCGTTTCTTCCCTGCCCGAAAAACGACCCAGCGTATATCCGAATACAGCGTTGAAGAAGGCGTTCATCGTAAGCTGTCCGGCTTCGCAGAACTCACGGACCTGAGAGGCGGAGACAGAGAATCCGGCATTGAGTCTGCCGGCGGAAGCATCGGCATCCGGCTCCGGCGATTTGGGCGGGAGGCTGTCGCCGTCGCACCCCGCGAGCAGTTTGCCGTAATGTTCCTTTGCCCTGACGTATCTTTCAGATGCTCTGGCCTGCTCCTCCTCCAAAGCGGCCTCGAATCCGCTGAATGTTTCGGGCTTGAGTACCGCTCCGGTATAGGCCTTGTCGATATCGGCCAGCAGGATGGCTTCAGATGTACCGTCAGATATGATATGATGGAAATCCAGGAACAGACAGTTGCCTTCCGGGGTGAGAATCACCGATGCTCTGTACAACGGAGAATCAAGCAGACGGAAAGGACGGACCATTTCCGCTCCGTCCGGGATATGTTCCATTTTTTCCACGGCCACGTTTACCGGTGCATCATCATTCCTGCGGGCACGTATGTTTCCGTCAGCATCGGAGAACAACGTTGTCTTTGCATAAGGATGGGCATCGATTGCGGCCCGCACGGCGGCGGCCAGTCTGTCCGTGTCCACGCCCTTGCCCAAAATGAACATTACCGGTATGTTGTATGACACGGTTTCGGGTGCGGAACTGCATTCGACGAATATGCCCATTTGCGTCTGTGAGAGCGGATAATCCGTCTGCAGTTCATACGAGACTGAATTGCCGGCCGACATCAGAAGGCTTTCCAGTTTCCTGACCGTATCGTTGGATTTTATGTCATCAATCTTGACGGACAGGTCGAACTCAGTACCCAGAAGCACGTTGAGTTTGAGTACACCGATGGAAGTCAGTCCGGCGTCAAACAGCTTTGTGTCGATTCCGAAACATTCGTGTCCCAGCACCTCGGCCACCAGAGAACATATTCTGCGTTGTGTGTCATTTTCCGGTGGCACAATGTTCTCCATCTTGCGCTGAGGCAGTGGCAGAGCCTTTCTGTTGACTTTCTGGTTCTGGTTGAGCGGGATACTGTCTATCTGCATTATCACGGCCGGCACCATATACGGCGGTTTCTCATTGCGGATGAAGTCAGAGAGAGCCTCCACGTCCACCTTCCCCTCAGAGACGACGTATGCCGCTATGAATTTCCCTCCCGACGGGTCGTCGAATGCGGCTACGGTGGCATCCCTGATACCATCGAACCTGCGGATTACTTCCTCCACTTCGGTCAGTTCCACCCGGAAACCGCGCACTTTCACCTGAGCATCCCTACGGCCTATGAACTGAAGGTTGCCGTCCTCCATAAAACGGACAATATCCCCCGTGCGGTAAACCCTTCCGTACCCGCTGTCATCGCAGAACGGATTGCTGCCATAGGCTTCGGCCGTCTTGTCGGGACGGTTCAGATAACCGGCTGTAACGTGCGGACCTGCAATCCATAACTCCCCCGTCGCACAAGGAGGAAGAAGCCTGCCTTTCGGGTCAACCACATACAGTTTCACATTATCCACAGCCTTGCCTATCGGAACATCCCTGTACATTCTGTCCACAAAGAAAGCGCTGGCCAGAATCGAGCCCTCGGTCGGACCGTACAGATTGAGCAGGCGGAAACCTTCGGGCGGCACGGGCGGTGTGAGTTTCTCCCCTGCTACATTGAGGAAACGCAAGGTGTTCAGACCGCCTATCTGCGCGAACTGACGTCCCACCTGAGTGGTCATAGTGGAGTGCGTGATGCCGTTGTCGTTGAAATAGTGTTTCAGGGCCGGCAGGTCAAGGCGGATTCCATCAGAGATGATATGGAGCGTTGCTCCCGATATTATGGTTGCGTATGTGTCGAAAACGTTGGCATCGAAGCCGAAACTGGCGTACGCCGTCACGTTCGCACCCGGTCCGAGCCCATAGAAACGTTTTTCCCAGTTTGCTGTGACCAAGGTATTGCCGTGTGTGAACATAACGCCCTTGGGCTTACCCGTGGAGCCGGAAGTGTAGAGGACGATGAAAAGGTCTTCGGGACGCAGAGACGGCAGGGAAACGGAAAGTTCCGGCAATGCGGCTATGCTCTCCGTCATCATACGCTCCCCCTTGAAGTCCCCGGATATGATTCCGTTCAATTCCGGTGTAGTAATCAGCATCCCCGCTCCGGAGTCGCTCACCATCAGATTCAGCCGGTCTTCCGGATATGTGGGATCCAGAGGGAGGTAGGCGCATCCGGCCTTCAGAACTCCCAATGATGCCAGAAGCATATGCTCACATCGGGGAATGAGAATGGCTACAACGGAGCCTCGTTCCATTCCCGAGGAAACAAGATAACCCGCAAGGGCATCTGTCAGGCGGTCCACTTCCGAGTATGTAAACTTCCTGTCTTCGAACACCAGGCACAGAGCGTCGGGAGTCATTGCGGCCTGACGGCGGAACAGTTCCACCACTGTGGTATCGGCGTCGTATGGCACATCCGTCAGGTTGAATTTCCTTATTGCCTCGCGCGCATCAGCATCAGCCAACTGAATGTCATACAATCTTTTTACAGACATCATCTCACGCACAACATTAAAGAATAGCCCGGCAAAGCGCCTCACAAATCCTTCCGTATAGAGATTCCTGCGGTAGCCGAGGTTCAGGGTGTAACCATCTCCGTCCCTGTACAGCATGAAATGAATGGCGGACTGAATGTCTGCCGTATCCAGCATTCTCACATCCATCCTGCCTCCGGCCATCTCCGGCCCCGTGAACATTTCGGCCTGATAGACGAACGTCACGTTCATCCCTACACCATACTGTGCCGCCAGCTCGCTGAAGCTTATGCAGTCGTGAGCCATAGTGCTGAACAGCAACTGCTGAACGTCGGTCAGATATTCCGAAACGGTATTGCTCTCATCCAATTGGCAGTGGAAAGGCAATGTGCGCACAAACATACCCGCCGAGCCGGCCAGGCGATGGTCGTGACGACCGTTGTCAACAGTGCAGAAACAGCTCTCCTGTGCGCCGTTGAGCTTGGTCAGGGCATAGTTGAATGCACCCAGAAAAAGCGTGTTCTCCGTAATTCCGTGAATCTGCACGAAATGCTGCAGGTCCTCCGCCTTTATGCCTTCCGCGGCAACAAGAACGTGTCCGGCACCACGGACTTCTTCGTCCGTAATTCTGTCCGGAACGGGCGTGGAGTCGCATTCCATACCATCCAAACGGCCCTTGAAGAACTCCTGTGCCTCGCGGTAGGCGCCACTGTCCTTGAGCGCAGGCTCCGAGGATGCGATGTCGAATATGTCAAGCGCTTCCGGCTTGCACTCTCCCCCTTCGTAAACAGTTGAAATCTGCTCCAGAAATGCGGTAACGGAACTGCCGTCGAAAACTATGTGATGAATATCGAAGAAGAAAGCGTCACCTTTCGGGGAATGAAGGATAAAGAAGCGGTAAAGAGGGCCTTCCGACAGATTGAAAGGCTTTACAAGCTCCGCGCACGCTTTATCGATGTCATCGGTCTCCAGGTCGGAAACGGAAATTTCCCTGTCGGCATATAGCATACCGGGCACACCCTCCCGCTCGGCAATTGTAACGCCAATGGCCTTGTGGCACCCGGCAACAGTGCATACTGCGGACTTGAACCGGCTGATGTCGGTGTCCGCCGGCAAAGTGCACAATACCGGAATATTGTATTTGTCGGATTCCGTATCGGAAATGCTGTCGAGATACACGCCCAACTGGGAGTCGGAAAGCGGACAGAATTCAGGAATCTCCTCATTATGGGCTATACCCGGAACCGCATCGGCCTTGCAGAGGGATGCAATGGCCTTGGGCGTACGGGCTTTGAATATCAGGTCTGGCGTCAGGCCGTAGTTCCCGAAACCTTCGATAAGCCTCAGAACTTTGATAGAGTCGCCGCCGAGCGAGAAGAAATCGTCGTCGGTGCCTGTTGTGCCGCAGTGCAGAACCCTTTCGAATGCATCGCAAAGGGCCTTCTCCAAAGCATCGGCAGGTGCGCGGTATGCCGCCTTGTAACGGTCTGCGGAAGGCGGCATCAGGGCCTTGCGGTCCAGCTTTCCGTTAACGTTGCGGGGCAGGTCCTCCATTTTCACAAGGAAACGGGGAATCATATATTCGGGAAGTGTCCTTGCAAGTTCCTTGCGAAGCCAGGCTTCATCAACAGGCTCTTTCTCCACATAATATGCAACCAGATAGTTCTGCGTATCCGCATCCTCGAAGGCCTTCACCGCCGCGTTTTCAATCTGCGGCAGTTCCATCAGGCGGTTTTCTATCTCAAGCGTCTCCACCCTCTGGCCGTTCACCTTCACCATCCAGTCCTTGCGGTTGACAAAAACCAGATCCCCGTCCTCATTGACATAACCGATGTCTCCGGTGCGGACCAGCGTTCTGCCGTCAGGCATACGCAGCATAGTGCGCTCCGTCTTCTCCTGGTCCTTGAAATACACCGTATCGAATTCGCCCAGGGCGCAGATTTCACCCTCAGTGCCGTCCGGAACAGGATTGCCGTCACCATCCAGCACCGACACCGTCACTCCTTCCATACTCCGCCCTATAGGGGTGTTGTCGTATGCCCGTTTCACCTCGAAGGTCGTGACGAAAGCGGCTGTTTCGCTCATTCCATATGCCGCGAGGAGTTCATACCCGTCCGGGGCAAGGTTGGAAACCCTTTCTCCACAGGTGATTACGCGACGCAGCTCCGGATCGGCATTGCGGTACAGACGGAGCATCTGAGGTGTGATGATTCCGATTGTGATGCCGTGCTTCCTGTAATACTCCGCCATCGCCACGGCTGATTTGCGCACCTCGTCCTCCAGAATGTGGGTCGTGCCGCCAATGGCCAGCACCGTGATGTACTCGATGACTTGCAGCAGGAAGGAGAACAGCGCCATTCCTCCATACACCACCGGCTCCACGCCATCGAACACGGACTGGTGGCGCAAAGCGCCTCTTGCAAGGTCCGCCGTACTGAAAAGGATGCCCTTAGGGTTGCCGGTGGAGCCTGAGGTATATGCCAGCAGTGCCGGTTCAGCACCGTCGGCAGGACCGAGATAAGGTTCGAAGTTCTCAATGTCGTCGAAGAAAGCGGCAGTTACGGTAAGCCGAGAGCCGCAGTCACTGCGGATGAAAGCTATGCGATCGTCAGGATAGTCGGGCACGACCGGCACAACCACGCATCCTGCCTTGAGTATGCCCAGATAAGCCGCAATATATTCCATCTGACGGCCCATATTTATCATAATGAAATCCCCTTTTGAGAATCCCAGAAAATGCAATTTACCCGCAACGAGGCCGCTCAGGGAATCAAGTTCACCATAAGTTGTGCCGCGATTGCCGTTTTTGTCAACGAGGGCAACTCTCCGCGGCCATCTGCAGGCGGAACTCTTGAACAGACTGATATAATCCATAATTTGTTTTTATATTCCGTAAATATAAGACTTTTGTCTTAATTTTGCACTATGAATCTCACCGGCATACTTTCTGCCTTTCTTCTGGCAGTTTCCCTCTGCGCGGACTGTTTCGCCGTCAGTTCCTGTTCCAGCACAAGCCTGCAGACGGTGAACTGGCGCAAAGTATCCCCCATTGCCCTCGTTTTCGGGCTTATCCAGACCCTGCTGATGTTTGCCGGCTGGATGTTCGGAGACGTTTTCGTGGGCGTTGTGGAGAAAGCGGCGTCCGTCATCGGCTTCCTGTTGCTTCTCTACGTCGGCGGCTCGATGATACTGGAAGCCGTCAGGGGCAATGAGGAAGCCCGTAACCTGAACGGACTGCGAAACGTCATAATAGGCGGCATCGCAACCAGCATCGATGCCTTTGCCGTGGGGATAAGCCTGTCTATGGACCGTTGTCCTTCCTCCCAGGTGACTGCTGACCTGATTGCAGTGTTCATCGTCACCGTCCTTTCGGTTATGGCGGGAATGTTCGGAGGATGCAGGGTCGGGAGGAAATTCGGCCGGCCTGCAGAAATCGCCGGAGGTACGGTTCTGATACTGATAGGTCTGAGCGTCCTAATCTAGCATCTTGCGGTAAATCTCCATCGCTTCCGGTCCCATACCGTTGGCCGGATTGTCTATGAAGGCCTTCACTTCTTCAAGTCCGGCATCCGGATTGCCGGCCAGAAAGGTCTCCAGAGCCTTTTTCCACTTTTCCTTCGACCTGCACACGTCGCAGGTTCCGCAGTCCGAAGTCTCCGTCTGTCCGAAGTATCTCAGAAGATAGCGCGAACGGCATTCATCCGATTCCGACACATATTCTATCATTGCTCCGGTCCGGGATTCGGCTTTCTCTTTCAGGAACCTGTATTTCTCCGGCTGGAGATTCACGTTGCCGGGCATCAGCCGTCCGTGATGCAGAATCAGCACGGTGCTGTTGTCGGCTGGAATGTATCTGATGACGTGCAGCAGGGAAATACTGTAGAGCAATTGCCTCAGGGACGGGATGTTAATCCCCTGGGATTTTGCAACGTATTCCTCGTCTATGGATACGGGGTACGAGAAAATCCCGCTGTACCGCCTCATCAGAGTTTCCAGCAGCTGAATCATCCGGGGTTCGGGCAAATCAATGTCGTACAAGTCGTTTCTCCCGACGGAAATCTTTACCTGAGCCGGTATGTCCACGTCCTCACAATAACTGAGATGGCCGGTACGTGCCAGATATTCGATGGCATAATGTACCTGGGACCTGTTCAAACGGTAATGGCGGCAGAATTCGTCCAGTTTGAAACGGATTTGGCGTCCCATTCCGGCCTCATAGGGAATTTCGTGGAAAACGTGAAGTTTCTGGTAAATGTCCTCCGTGAATTCAAGCGAAGGAAATGAAGTTTGGGTAAGCTGGCGGAGCCGTTTTTCATCAGTGGGCCCCCACAGCAGCACGGCATACGAGCGTTTTCCGTCCCTGCCCGCCCGGCCGGCCTCCTGAAAATATGCCTCCGGACTGTCGGGAAGGTCCATATGCACGACGAAACGCACATCAGGCTTGTCTATGCCCATACCGAAGGCGTTGGTGCATACAACCACCCTCAACTCCCCTTTCTTCCAGGCCTCCTGCCTTTCGGAGCGCTCCATTCTGCCAAGTCCGGCGTGGTAGAATGATGCCGACACACCGTTGGCCTTCAGAACGGCCGCCATTTCCTCGCATTTGCTGCGGTGCCTCAGATATACTATGCCTGTCCCGGCAACGCCCTTGCAGATTGACAGAACCTGCCCGGTCTTGTCCTCGCAGCGCCTTACAATATACGAAAGATTGGGCCTCTCGAAACCTGACTTGAGCAGCGTGAAGCCCGTCGAAGCGGCGTTTTCCCTTGAAAGTCTGACCATTATGTCCTCCGCTACGGCGGGTGTAGCCGTTGCGGTGAGGGCTATGACGGGAGCATCTATGCTCCGGCGCAACTCCCCGATTGCCAGATAATCCGGCCTGAAATCATAACCCCACTGGGAAATGCAGTGCGCCTCGTCCACCACTATGAAGCTGACGGGAAGGATGTCCAGGTAAGACTTGAAAAGTTCCGTTGACAGGCGTTCGGGTGACAGATAAAGGAATTTCACGTCACCGTAGGCGGCATTGTTCAGGGCAAGGTCCACCTCGTGCCTCGTCATTCCCGCGTGGATGGCAAGCGCCTTGATGCCGCGGCTCTCAAGATTCTGCACCTGATCCTTCATAAGTGCAATCAGCGGCGTCACCACGAGTGCCAGCCCATCCCGCATCATGGCGGGCACCTGGAAACATACGGACTTCCCTCCACCTGTGGGGAGAATCGCCAGTACGTCCTTCCCCTCCAGGGCTGTGCTGACTATTTCCTCCTGCATGGGCCGGAAAGAGTCATAACCCCACCACTTCTTCAGCGTCTCAAGTGCCGTCATCACAAAAAACTCAATTCATTTCAAATGACTTTCCGTACCCTTCAAAGAGATTGTCAGTATTGCCGTATTGCTTTATATAATCTCCATAAAGCCAAGTGGCAAAGGTTGTTATGTCTGACACACCAAGACTTCGGTAATTCCTGATGTCCCGACTGCTCCATAAAGGGTCGAAAGGATTTGGCACCAGTTTGTCGCGTTTCCAGTTGGAGAACATCGATTCGTCCAGCCAATATTCGAGAACGTGCTGCGAATAGGCCGGGAACGCCAGCATATTGGCACTCAATGCGTTTACGGACGCTTCAGGCAACGGTTGCGAATAGTCGCGGTTTATGGGTGCAAATTCAAGGAAAATACCTTCATCGGCACGGACCGCCTGCGGTGGTTCGACAGTCTGATGATAGGCAAGATGGGCGAGAGTGGCTTCGGGGTCGTACTCGCGGAGCAGGCCAAGAAGCCTGTTCTCGTATATCAGAGCCTGCTCTGACGGAGAATACCGGCGGCATTCTTCACAATGGCAGAATTTTCCCTGCTTGTCATCTGTCCAGAAGAAATAACGGTGGGTTGTAGGCTTCATCCATTCCAGCATCCGCGCTATCTGGGGCCTCATAGCCTCCACTGCCTCCGCGGAGGTGAAGCACATATTGTAGTCCCTTTGTCTTGTCCCCTCCGCATCCTGCCGGAACCATTCGGGATGCGTGTCGAACAGAGCTCTGGGCAGCAGGACCTGAAGTGCGTGCACCTCATATTCGACATCCACGTCCATACGCCGGCACATTTCAAGGAAATCCCGTCCTGTACTGCTACGGACAAAGGCTTCGAGCGTATCGACAGGGTCATTCACCGTGGCGGCGTGCAGTCCTATGAGGTTTATTCCGCTCAGCCGGATTCTGTTTTCCCATTCCTCCAGTCCCACCGAAGTGATGTCGTTGGGATAGACCACTACGCCGCGTTTTTCCGGCTTCGGCGTCATCCGGCAG
>JAKSKJ010000130.1 GCA_024401795.1 Bacteroidales bacterium
GCATA
The DNA here is from genome assembly GCA_024401795.1 of Bacteroidales bacterium. GTDB lineage: Bacteria > Bacteroidota > Bacteroidia > Bacteroidales > UBA932 > Cryptobacteroides. Next base: position 6 of record JAKSKJ010000130.1, read on the forward strand.
GAAAATTCCAGTAGGCAGTCTGAGGATAGTGTGCAGATTATATTCTGTGAGCAGTTTCCTGCGGATAGTCTCACCGGCTCCGCCTTCAAACAGGACATTGTCCGGAAGTACCACGGCAGCACGACCTCCATTCTTGAGCATCAGCATGATATGCTGCAGGAAGTTCAACTGATTGTTGCTCGTGGAAACATACAAGTCTGTACGCATTGCGGAGATATCCGTAGCTCCGGCAGGACGTGTCCCGAATGGGGGATTGGCCAGCACCACATCGACAAGATTTTCCGGGGTCTTCTCCAGTGAGTCGCTACAACTGATAGGAGAACGGTCAGTCCCCACACCGTGCAGATACAGGTTCATCGAAGCCAGTGTAACGACAAGAGGGGTGATGTCATTCCCGGATAAAGCCTCATTCTTCAAGAAGTCCAGTTTCTCTGCATTGAGGGACTGTTTCTTCATATAGTCGAATGCGGCAAGAAGGAATCCTCCGGTTCCGCAAGCAGGGTCTGCAACGGTTTCACCAATCTTCGGCATAGTTACATCCACCATTGCAGAGATGAGGGAACGTGGGGTGAAATACTGCCCGGCTCCACTCTTCTTATCCTGTCCGTTCTTTTCAAGAATGCTCTCATAGATTGCACCCTTGAGGTCTCCATCCATTGAGAGCCAAGTTTCGCCGTCAATCAAATCAACAACCCTTTTAAGAAGTACCGGCTGTTCAATCTTATTCTGGGCCTTGGTGAAGATAGTTCCAATAAGGTCATTCTTCTGACTCAACGTTTTCAACGTATCTTCGTAATGCTTCAGCAAGTCAAGACCATTGAGAGCGGTGAGGCTCTTCCAGTTAAATTCTTCAGGAATGGCGCTCGGTTCATCAAGCAACTCGGCTTTCTCATAATCCATCTTGAGGAAAAGGAGATAAGTCAATTGAATGATATAATCAGTGAATCCGACTCCCGCTGCGGCTATTACATCCGCAAGTTTCCATACTTTCTGGGTGAGCGACTGCTCGTTCTTCGTCTTTGCTGCTGCCATTATGCTGCTCGTAAGATAAATGAATACATTGATAATAAGGCCTCGTCAAGCGCCAGTTTAGTCCCGAAGGCCTGAACCAGCTGTGCCAGAGTCTCGATGCTGTAAGATGCAATCTCCTGACGCGTCAGGGCACCATTTGAAGCCACGTACGAAATTATGCTGCGCAAAAGATTCTGCTGATCCTGCGTGATTGTGCGCTGCTCCTGGCCGCACCATAGGTTGAAGTTCCTTTCTACGCTCTTTGTGAGGGGCTGGAGTTTTTCCATCTTATGGTATGCGAAGCGGACAAGTTGGATGATATTCGTGATGATGCCTGCTTCCTCTTTGCCTTCGAACTTGTCAACGCTTTCCGGCTTGAGTACCCTGTATGAATTCCAAAGCGCTGCCGGCATAAACTTGCGGTTAACGGCAAACAGTTTATCCCGAAGGTCCTCCAGCATTGCACGGGAAAGCTTGCCGCACTGGTCTTCTTTGATAAGTCTGAGTGCCTCTAACTCATCCGGATTGGCTTCCACGTACTGCTCGAATTCTTCTGTGGTTTTCTTTGCTTCTTCTACGGAGAAACCGGCACTGATAAGTTTGTCTTCACCATCAATCAAGGTCGTCTTGAATCCGGCATTGAGTTCACAGAGGTATTCGCAGGCATTAGTATTGGAGAAGAAAGGCTCAACTGCCTTTTTTCTTTCGGCGTTTGGCTCATTCGAACTGACGAAAGGAGGAAGATTATTGAATTCCAGAATGAAATACAAATGTTCGGCAATATTCTTCAACTCGTATCCGCCTGAGATTTCAGTGAACTTCTTCTTGTGCTTATCCTTTGCCTTGTGATTGACTCTTGAAATAAAGCTGGCGAGAAGCCTGATATTATCGTCAGGGATATATCCCATCCTAATCTGCTCAAGCAGTTGGCGGAGCGTTTTGTGCCTGCCCGGTTCAATCGTAACGCCTGGAGTGGTCAGTATATGTTCCGTTACCCCAACGGCATCGACAAGGTAGAACAAATCCTTTGATGAGGCATTGGGAGTTACGGTCTGCAGGACATCATCGCCGATGGTGCGCACTCCACGGCCCTTCATTTGGACAAACAGCGGCTCGGAATTTACGTCACGCATAAACAGCAGGACCTCCAGCGGCTTTACATCCGTTCCTGTTGCAACCAACGTGACGGTAACGGCAATTCTGAAATCCTTGTCGTTCCTGAATGAGCGAATGAGTTCATTACTGTCTCCGGCGGAATATGTAATCTTCTGAACAAACTCGGGAGCCTGCCCGGGGAATATTTCCTGCACGGCTTCCACAATATCGGTGGCGTGCATGTCATTTGCCGCGAAGATGAGCGTCTTCGGTATGAATCGCCAGTTCAACTGCTCGTCATCGCTTTTGCGCTCCGGATACAAATCAGTATATATGGCTTCCTTGTAAGCACGAAGCACCGTTCTTATTTGCTCCGGATTGATTATTGAGCGGTTCAAATCCTCTGATCCGTAAGGAAGCGGATTGTCGTTAAGAACCTGAGCATTCCTACCCGTGTAGTTGGCATACTCAATTACCCGTTCACCTTCCTTTACGATGCCGCCGAATTCGGATACCTCTGTCTTGATTCTATAGATGCGGCAATCAACATTCACCCCGTCAACAATAGACTTCTCCAGTGTATAATTCTCAACGCAATTACCATCGAAGAATTTCATTGTTTCTTCAACAGGGGTAGCTGTAAGACCAATTATTCTAGCTTTATCAAAGTATTCAAGAACCTGTTTCCAGCGGCCGTAGATAGAACGATGGCATTCATCAACTATGATGAGATCAAAGAAATCTCTTGGCAGCAGTTCGTTGCCAGAAAGGACAACGTCAGGTCCTTCAGCCGTATCGGTTCCATCCAAATCATCATCTTCCATTTCCTGGCCCGTAAGAGCGGAAAACAGCCTCTGAATAGTACAGATAACGACTTCTGCATTTTCGGGAACATCCTTTGATTTGAGCCTTACTGTTTCAAATATTGTGTTGAACGGTTCTCCGTTTTCGGTCAACCGATATGTCCCGAATTCTCCTTCCGCCTGTTTGCCGAGATTATTGCGGTCAACGAGAAACAGCACCCTGCGCATATTTGTATATGACAGGAATCGATATGTGGCAGTGCAGGCAGTAAATGTCTTACCGGCACCGGTGGCCAACACTATAAGTGCTTTCCGGAATCCTTGCCTGAAGATTTCCTCCAGATTGACGATTGCCTCAAATTGGCAGTCCCTCAAGCCTCTTTTGTTCAAAGTGGGAAGACCTGCAAACTCATCTTCGATTCCAAGCAATCTTACCATTTCCTTCGGCGTATGGAAATGGTTCTGAACATAGTCGGAATTGGGATTACGCAAATTTTTGAAGAGGATTTCCTTTCCGTTGGAAAGATATATCAGCGGAAGTGGAAACTCCCAATATGGATACCAGGACAAGGGCTTATGAGCATAATTCTCGGCCTGCGATGCAACTGTCTCATCAAGCGCAACGTGTTCAGCCTTTGCCTCGACAACACCGACGGCTTTGCCGTTTAAGAATAAAAGGTAGTCAGCTTCGAGCCCTCCTTTCATCAAACCCTCTTTCACGGCAGCGGCTGACATTGAAGCAGTGAACTCGTCTCTGGAGACGACCTTCCAACCGGCTTCTTCCAGTTGACGGTCTATCCAGACTCTGGCTTTTTCTTCAGGTGTCATCTTTGTATAATTCTATATTATCGGAA
>JAKSKJ010000131.1 GCA_024401795.1 Bacteroidales bacterium
GGTGGGATATTCTTCCTGCCTGGAGCCGCCGATTATGTACGCAGATACTCTCAGGGCTTACGGATTCACGCATTTCAACCATAGCGGCGCCGGACTGATGGGGAGGTTCTACAATTATTTCCTCTTTACCCCCGGAAGCCCTGATGCTGATTTTTCCTCGCCTTCCGCTCTTGTCAATGAGAGCGCCCGCCCCGGCTATTACTCTGCGGAGCTGGCGGATTACGGAGCATCTTTCGAACTGACGGCCCGTCCTTATGCGGCGTGTCACAGATATTCATTCCCTTCCGGAAAAGGATGCTTGAAGGTTGACATAAGTCATTGCGGCCTAGGAACAGAATGCTTCAAGTTTATCCGGCCATATCAGCTGGCGGAAACAATAGACAGTTGTTGCGTGTCCGGGAAAGGTTCCGGAGAATGGGCCGGTGTGGTGCGCACCTATGGGCTCGACATTTTCTTCGACCTTCGCGTGAAAGGAAGTGTGAACGAATCATTTTGCACGGATTCCGTTGTATTTATAGGTCTCGACGGGCAAACTGCAGAAACAGCAATCGGGTTCTCTCTGATCAGTCAGGAAGAGGCTTCGGAACGGGCAGCCGATGCTATGGCCTCCGGATTTGAAAAATCGCTGCATGAGGCTGAAGCCGTCTGGTCAGATGCCATCCGCCGGATTCGGGTTCGGTTCAGTGACGCTGCAATGGAAAAGAGATTCTATTCAGCTCTTTATCATTCTCTTGTCAAGCCCGCGGACTGCGGTAAGGGATACGTGGATTTCGCTACTCTTTGGGATATGTACAGGACGCAGATGCCTCTGGCATATTCCTTTTTTCCTGAAAAGGGCAGGGAAATGGCCTTGTATCTTGCCCGTAGCATCGACAGATTCGGCCATTGCCCCATCAGCCATACTATGGATGCCTTTGAGCCGGTGCGTTCCGGTCAGGCTTCCGCCCTCGGTACCGTCTCTATCGCTGATGCTTTCTTCAGAGGTTTGATGTGTGAAGACGAATATCCACGTCTGAAAGAACTTTTCAGAAAGGATCTTTACTACTACGGATTTCTTAACGGGATGTCGTCCCCGACCCATATTCTTGACATTTCTGGGGCTTATAGGGCCGTTGCTTACGTGGCCGAGACTTGTGGTGATATGGAATACGCCGATTCACTTATGGCGGAATGTGATATCTGGGAATGGGTGTATGAGGATGATGGATTGATGCTCTCTGATGCGTCCTATTACGAAGGTAACCGCTACAATTATTCTTTCCGCCCTCTCCCCGGAATGGACAGAAGGGTGGAAATGGCCGGAGGTCCCGATGGATTATGCCGTCTTCTGGATGAATTCTTCTGCATTGACGGCAATCCGGACTGGGACCCGCAGCAGGACAGGATACGACGTCGTGACCACTTCGAGGGTATGAACAACGAATGTGATATGGATGCCCCCTACGCATACCTATGGTGCGGACGCCCGGATAGGACAGCCGAAGTCATAGATGCCGTACGCCGTTATAGATTTTCGGACGGCCCCGGAGGTTGTCCGGGCAATAATGATTCCGGCTCTACCGGCTCCTGGTATGTCTGGAATTGTCTCGGATTATATCCTTTAACCGGTACTCCTTATTATCTGTTGGCAAGCCCCTCTGTGGATGCCGCTGAATTGCAGTTCGGTGGAGGGAAGTTGAAAATCAGGGTGGAACGCGAAAGCCCTGCATCCATTTATCCGCAGTGGTATAAGTTCAACGGCAGAAAATTCCGTTCTCCCTGGCTCAGGATTGAGGAAGTCGAGGCCGGAGGGACCCTTGTGTTCCACCTTGCAGACAGTCCCGCGCCGGAGGCGGCTCCCATTCCGGAATGGTTATAATTATTTGCATATATGAGATACAGATTGCTTAGCTTGATTTGCATTCCTTTGATACTGGCTTCCTGCCAGCCAAAGGAACCCCGCGCCGGACACGTCATCTACCTTGGCTTTGACGCGATGAGTGCCGTCGGACTCCAGAGGGCGGAGACTCCTAATTTCAACAGGCTGATTGACAATGGTGCCGTGTCGCTTCACACAAGATGTGTGCGTATGACTTCCAGCAGCCAGAACTGGATGTCAATGGTCTCCGCGGCACCCATCGAGATACACGGAGTGCTTGACAACAGATGGCAGCCCGGCAACCCCGAGAACGTGCCGCCCGCATTGACCAATGCCATAGGCCTTTATCCCACGGTGTTCGATCATATCAGAACCCGGCGTCCGGAATTGAAGCAGTATGCCTTCATAGAGTGGACGGGGGAGACGAGGATGTATGACATGTCTGTGTTCGACAAGGCCTCCGTGAGCAAGCAGGATACCACCATTCATTCATACAAGGACGTGATTGCCAAGGCGTTCAGTACATATCTGGAGGAACGCCCCGAAGTGATGTTCCTCTCAATGGACGTCACGGACCATTACGGTCACACTTACGGCCACGAGTCGGACGAGTATCTGGCGATGATAACAGAAATGGATGCCTGTGTAGGTGGATTCGTGGATGCTCTTGAGGCCAAAGGCTGGATGGATGATACCGTAATCATCATCTCTGCGGACCACGGTGGCGCCAATTTCGGCCACGGAGGTGACTCGATGGCAGAATATGAGATTCCCATTATACTGTATGGAAAAGGCGTGACCAAAGGCAAGGTCCTCAGACGCACGAGTATGGTCTACGATTTGGGAGCAACAATAGCGGGACTGCTCGGGGTGGAACTTCCCTGGGAATGCCGAGGCAAGATGCTAGACGAGGCCTTCTCTCCGAAGTCTGACAACGATATCTATGTCCCTGTTCCTTTCCTTCACCCATACAAGGGAAAGGTGACGGGAGACATCACCATCACCGATGACATTGAAGACGCTGAGATCTACTACACTCTTGACGGGTCGGAGCCGGACAGGAACTCCATCCGTTACGACGGTCCGTTCCGAATAGACGGTCCCACGCATATCAAGTCCATAGCATACCGGAACGGAAGCCACAGCGACATAGCGGAGAATTATCTCTATACTTCCGGCAATGAACCTCCCGTAAGGTATAAGCTTTACCTGAATACCGGAGACAGGACGATGCCGGATTTTACCAAATATGGCAAGCCTGACAGAGAGGGTTATGTTTCTTCTTTCGCGCTGGATGAGTTCAACCTCAATACGGCGGATTATTTCTCTGTCTTGATGACCTCCAATCTGGTGGTTCCCGAAGAGGCGGACTATGTATTCGAGGTCTGTGCCGATGACGGTGCCTGTATGTATATTGACGGCAAGCTTGTGGTCAGCAATCCCAACGCCCATTCCGTAGCGGTACTGGCGCGCGGCCCCGTCCACCTTACAGCCGGGAAACATCTCGTGAAAGTTGAATATTACGAAGTTACCTCCACTCAAGGGCTGTATATCAGGTACAGTGTCAATGGCGGCGATTTCAATCCTTTGTTTTTAGCGGAACTTGAAAGATGAGAAAAATAATTATGTGCGCGATGGCGGCGATATGCTGCTGGACGCTTTCCGCAAAAGTCTATGACGTCAGGGAATTCGGAGCCGTCGGCGACGGCAAGGCTCTGGATTCACCGGCCATCAATGCCGCCATCAAAGCTGCATCGGAAGCTGGAGGCGGACAGGTCTATGTGCCTGCGGGGACCTACAGGTGCTATTCCCTGCACCTTGCCAGCCATATTGACCTGTATATTGAGAAAGGCGCGAGAATACTTGCCGCCTTCGC
>JAKSKJ010000132.1 GCA_024401795.1 Bacteroidales bacterium
CATCTCCGTCAGCGGGCAAAAAGGATTCCGGAAAGGAGCCGATGGACATATTGTTTGAGGAACCCACCCTGTTCTGATGATTGTCACGCTCACAGGATTTATGGGCTGCGGGAAAAGCAGTGTTGGGAAGGCTCTGGCAGAGTGCCTCGGATGGGAATTCGTCGATCTCGACGAATACGTCGAGCACAAGAAAGGTATGAGCATTACCGGGATATTCAACAGCGAAGGCGAAGAGGCTTTCAGGGCAGTCGAGGCAGAATGTCTGCGCGACGTTGTGGTGATGCATCAGATTGCCGGCGGGGATGTTGTCCTGGCCCTCGGAGGCGGTACTATTGGCATCACTTCTGTCAGAAAGCTTATTCTTGAGCAGACCGTATGTTTCTGGCTCAAAGCCTCCTTGGAGACCTGCCTGAAACGCATCGGTCCCGGCGTGTCCGGCAGACCGCTGCTTCCGCCCCGCCTCAAGGCGGCATCAACCGAAGAATTGTTCTCTGAGCGTGAGAGGCTGTATTCCCTCGCACCCCACCAAATCGACACCGAAAATACCGGCATCGGTGAAGTTGCCGAAAGAATTGCACAATTCATAAAATAGAGGCCCGGACCTTTTTCACATTACTTGAATCATATATGGCTAACGGCGAAGACAGACAGATTATTTTCTCGATGGTAGGCTTGAACAAAACCATCGAACAGAACAACAGACAGATTCTCAAGAACATTTACCTCTCTTTTTTCTACGGGGCAAAGATAGGCATCATCGGATTGAACGGCTCGGGAAAATCTTCCCTGCTGAAAATCATTGCCGGCCTGGACAAGCAGTATCAGGGAGAGGTGGTGTTCGCCCCCGGATATTCGGTGGGATATCTTCCCCAGGATCCGCCTCTTGACCCCTGCAAGACAATCAGGGAAATCGTGTCTGAAGGTGTGCAGCCCCTGATGGACATACTGAAGGAATATGAGGAAATCAACGCAAAATTCGGTCTCCCGGAGTATTACGAGGACTCCGACAAGATGCAGAAACTCCTCGACAGGCAGGCAGTCCTCCAGGATGAGATGGATTCCAAGGACCTCTGGAACCTCGACAACAGGCTGGAGCAGGCAATGGAAGCACTGAGATGTCCGGAGCCCGAACGTCTGGCGGAACACCTTTCCGGAGGTGAAAGGAGAAGGGTGGCACTCTGTCGGCTGCTGCTTCAGGAGCCAGACGTACTGCTTCTCGACGAGCCCACCAACCATCTGGATGCGGAGTCCATCGACTGGTTGGAACAGCATCTCCAGCAATACAAGGGCACCGTCATCGCAGTCACCCACGACAGGTATTTCCTCGACAAGGTGGCCGGATGGATATTGGAGCTCGACCGTGGCGAAGGCATTCCCTGGAAGGGAAATTATTCCGGATGGCTGGAGCAGAAGTCCCAGCGTCTGGCGATGGAAGAGAAAGTAGCCTCCAAGCGCAGGAAGACCCTTGAAAGGGAACTTGAATGGATACATATGGCCCCCAAGGCACGTCAGGCCAAAGGCAAGGCCCGCCTCAACGCCTATGACGCAATGCTGCATCAGGATGTCAAGGAAAAGGAAGAGAAACTTGAAATTTTTATCCCCAACGGTCCCAGACTCGGAGATAAGGTCATCGAAGCCCGTAACGTATCAAAGTCATTCGGTGACAAGCTCCTTTACGACAACCTCAATTTCAAACTCCCACGCAACGGCATTGTGGGCGTAATCGGTCCCAACGGCGCCGGAAAGACCACGCTCTTCAAATTGATAATGGGATTGGAGCAGCCTGATGCCGGAACATTCGAAGTGGGCGAGACCGTGAAACTCGCTTACGTGGACCAGCAGCACAAGAGCATAGACCCCGAAAAGAGTGTCTATGAAGTTATCTCCCGGGGGAACGAGAACATTATGATGGGAGGCCGCAGCGTGAACGCAAGGGCATATCTCTCCAGATTCAACTTCACGGGCGCCGACCAGGAGAAACTCTGCAAAGTGCTCTCGGGGGGAGAGAGAAACCGCCTGCAACTTGCACTCGCTCTTCAGGAAGAAGGCAATGTGCTGCTGCTCGACGAGCCCACCAACGACATAGACGTCAACACGATGCGCGCCCTGGAGGAAGGCCTCGAAAACTTTGCCGGATGCGCCGTGGTCATAAGCCACGACAGGTGGTTCCTTGACCGCATCTGCACCCACATACTGGCCTTTGAGGGCGATTCGAACGTCCGTTTCTTTGAAGGTGACTACTCCGAATACGAGGCCGACAAAATCGCTCGTATGGGCAAGACGCAGCCCACCAGAGTCCACTATAGAAAATTGATGTAGGATACTGAAAGACAAACTGATAACCGATATGAAAAAAATTCTTGTGATGACCGCGCTTCTGTGCGCTTTCGTTTCAGCCAAGGCTGAAGAAGAAAAAACCGATGCATACATTCCCCCCGCAGAACCCGAGGTGCAGGCCACGATTGACCATTGGCAGGACCTGAAGTTCGGCCTTTTCATCCACTGGGGCATATACAGCCAGCTGGGATGCGTGGAGTCCTGGTCACTCGTGCCGGGCGACCTCGACTGGCAGATGCGCTCCCGCCGTGAGAGGGGTATGGATTATTTCGAATATCTGAAATTCTACGAGCAGACGAAGACCACTTTCAATCCCCTCGCCTTCGACCCTTCCAAATGGGCCGCGGCGGCGAAATACGCCGGGATGAAATACGTGGTGTTCACTACCAAGCACCACGACGGCTTCTGTATGTTCGACACGGCTCAGACAGACTACAAGATTACTTCGGAGCAGTGCCCGTTCCACACTTCACCCCGGGCCAATATAGCCAAGGAGATTTTCGAGGCATTCCGTGCGGAAGACTTTATGACCGGCGCGTACTTCTCCGTACCCGACTGGCACCATAACGACTACTGGTGGAGAATGTTCCCTCCGATGAGCACCTCGCTCAACTATGAAGCGGCCCGCCATCCCGAGAAATGGGCGGCATACCAGGATTTCTTCAACGCGCAGATAGACGAGCTCACCTGCGGCACCTACGGAGACGTCCCCCTGCTGTGGCTTGACCTCGCGGATGCTCCCTCCAAAATGGGAGCCACAGTGGATTGGGAAAGAGCCGCCAATACGGCAAGGAAAAACCGCCCCGGCGCAATGGTTGTGGCCCGTGGTATGCACAACATTTATGAAAACTACCGCACCCCGGAGCAGCAGATGCCCGACAAGGCCCTCGACTATCCCTGGGAATCCTGCTACACAATGACCTACAGCTGGTCCTACAGGCCCGGTCTCGAATACAAGTCAACCCAGACCATTCTGGATATGCTCGTGAAGATTGTCACCCGGGGAGGCAACTTCCTCCTCAACGTCGGCCCCAAGCCTGACGGCACTCTGGAAGACATTGCATACGAGCGTCTGCACGACATCGGCGACTGGATGAAAGTCAATTCCGAGGGCATCTACGGCACCAAGCCGATAGCCCCTTACCAGACAGGAGACGTGTATTTCAGCCAGAAAGACGGCTCCGTCTATGCTTTCTATCTTGCTCCGGAAGGCGAGAACAGCATCCCCGAAACCATCAACATAGGAGACTTCGTCCCATCAGGGAAAGTCACTATGCTGGGAACCAAAGCCTCGCTCTCCTGGAAGAAGACTTCCGAGGGAACCATAGTGAAGATTCCGGCCTCCCTTCGCAAATCACTCCCCTGCGACTACGTCTGGTGCCTTAAGTTCTAAG
>JAKSKJ010000133.1 GCA_024401795.1 Bacteroidales bacterium
CTTCAGGAGTTTGCGAAGCCGGTGCACGTGGGGAAATGGGGCGGATGAGAACGGAATTTGCCGAGCCTCCATCCGAAGCGAGGCCGAGGGTATGGTGGCATTGGGAGGACGGCAACATCACCAAAGACGGCATTCGCAAGGACCTGGAGTGGATGCACCGCATAGGAATCGGAGGCTATCATCATTTCGATGCTGGCATTTCGCAGAGCCCCATCGTGAAGAACAGGATGGTCTATATGCACGAGGATTGGAAGGATGCCTTCCGCTATGCGATTGAGCTTTCCGATTCTCTGGGGATGAGCGTCGGCATTGCAAGTTCCCCCGGATGGAGCAATACCGGAGGCCCTTGGGTCAAGCCTGACGATGCCATGAAGCGGCTTGTATGGAGCACTGTGGACGTCAAAGGCGGGCTTTTCAAGTCGAAACTGCCGCAACCTTACACGCTGGAAGGATGGTACCGGGATATCAAGGTACTGGCGGTCAGACTCCCGGAAGCGGAGGAGGGATTCAGGTCAATAAAAGTCCTGCTGCCGGACAAGAGGCCGGTCTGGAACGTGCATCCCTACAAGATAGGGATGGTGTTGGAATGCTCTGAAGACGGAGTTGACTACAAGCCTGTTACGATGATTCCGCCCACGTCGGCACCCTCCATCACCGTGAATTTTCCTCCCGTGAGGGCCGGGTATTTCCGTGTGCGGAATGCGGAAGGAAAGATTCTTTCCGAAGATCAATATGTGCTTTATGCGAGTTCCCGCGTGGAACATTCGGAGGAGAAGGCAGGATTCAGCTCCCCCTATGACCTTGATTCATTCAAGACTGTCCTGCCCGAGGGCGAGAAGACGGCATCCTCAGCTTTCGTGAGGGATGTCAGTGAATATCTGTCAGATGACGGCTCTTTTGAGTGGGAGGTCCCGGATGGGGAATGGAGAATTCTTCGTTTCGGTTATACCCTTACCGGCAAGCGTAACGGCCCGGCGCCCAAGGAGGCCACAGGGTTGGAAGTGGACAAGTTGGACAAGACCGCATACGCGAACTACTTTGTCAAGTATCTTGATATGTATAGGGACGCTACCGGTGGGATGATGGGGGATAGAGGCATAACCGAACTGCTGGTGGACAGTTACGAGGCCTGGTGGCAGACCTGGACTCCTGCCATGATGGAGGCGTTCGAGCGGAAGCGCGGCTATTCTATGCTGCCCTGGATGCCGGTGCTTACCGGAGAAATTATAGACAGCCCCGAAGCATCGGAGAAATTCCTCTTCGACTGGAGACGCACGATAGGGGATCTGTATTATGACAATTATGCACAGATAAAGGATATTGCGGCCGGCTACGGCATCCGGACAATCTGTCTGGAATCGCAGGAGAACGGCCGGGTTCTGGTTGCGGACGGGATGGACATCAAACGTCACGCAACGGTGCCTATGGCCGCCTGCTGGACTGTCACCACTCCCTTCACCGATCATTCCACTCTTCCCATCGCTGTTGCCGATATGAGGGAATCGGCATCGCTTGCACATCTCTACGGCCGTCAGTGGGTTGCCGCCGAGTCGTTCACCGCGAACGGGAGAGAGGCGAAGGCCCTCCAATATACTCCGGAGAGTCTGAAAAGGCTGGCGGACACCGAATTCGCCAGCGGTGTGAACCGTATCTTCATTCACGAATCCTCACATCAGCCTCTGGATGACTTCCGTCCCGGGCTGGGTCTCAGCATATACGGGCAGTGGTTCAACCGCCACGAGACCTGGGCCGAACTGGCAAAACCCTGGACCGATTATCTGGCCAGAACTTCATATATGCTCTCCCGGGGGGAGAATGTGGCTGACATTCTGCTGTATTATGGAGAAGATACCAATGTCACGGCCAGATACGGACGCGAGGTCCTCACGGTGCCTTCCGGCTACAACTATGATTTCATCAATGCCAGAGGCTTGAAGGATTTGAAGGTGGAGGACGGCGTCATAGTGGCTCCGTCGGGTGCGTCGTACGCTTTGCTTTGCCTCGATATTGACGGTCTGCCGCAGTCGGAGGAGGCCGCGGAGCAGCTGATGAGGTTGTTCTTCGAAGGTGCGGAGGTATGTCGCCTTGATGAGATAGAAGAGGGATTGAAGAAAATCGGCAAGGACGTTGATTGTGCCCCGGAACTCCGCTTCGTGCACAGGAGAACGGATGACTGCGACATTTATTGGATTGACAACCCTACAGACGGCGAAGTAAGAACGGAACTCTCGCTCCGTTGCAGGAGGGGTGTTCCTGCCATCTGGCATCCTGAGGACGGTTCCGTGCGTCCTGTGGAATATTCCAGGAAGTCCGGTCGCATCCACGTCCCTGTCAGATTGGCGGCGGACGAAGCTTTCTTCATAGTGTGCGGCAACGACAGAACTCCCGCCAAAGCTGCGGAACACTCCACGGACAGTCCTGAAATGCAGGGCCCGTCACGTACCGTCGAACTGAAAGACTGGACGCTCCGCTTCCCGGAACGGACTGTGAAGCTTGACGGCCTTCAAAGTTATACCGGTTTTACGGAGGAGTATTTGAAGTATTTCTCCGGCACCTGTATCTATTCCACCGAGGTTGTCTTGGAAAGCGAACCGTCATCTGCCGTTCTGGATCTCGGCCGTGTCTGCGATCTTTGCGAACTGAAAATCAACGGCAAGGATATGGGGATTCTCTGGCATTCTCCGTTCCGCAGGGATATAGGCGGCCTCCTGAGCAAGGGCAGGAATACCATTGAGGTGAAAGTTGTGAACACTTGGGCGAACCGTCTGATAGGAGATGCCCAACCGGATTGCCCGAAGGTCACCACCTATACCACGGGGAAGTTCTATAAGGCCGATTCCCCCATGCAGGATGCAGGCTTGATCGGACCGGCTATGCTGGTTATAATGTAATAAAACAGGTTATTATGTATTCGGAATTTGACGTTACCACTGCAAAGTGGGGAGAGGTAAAGAAAACAGTTTCATACGATATGGCGATATTGCCCTGGGGTGCGACGGAACCTCATAACGGGCATCTTCCTTACTGCACGGATGTGCTGACCTCGCAGGCGATAGCTTTCGAAGTTGCGGCTGAAGTCCGGAAGTCGGGAGTGAATGTGATGGTTCTTCCCGGAGTGCCTTTCGGCTCGCAGAATCCGGGCCAGAATGACCTCCCGTTCTGCATCCATACTTCCCAGGCAACTCAGTTTGCCATTCTTCGGGACATAGTGAGTTCCCTGGACCATCAGGGCATAAGGAGGTTGCTGATTATCAACGGACACGGTGGCAACTCCTTCAAGGGATTCATCCGCGACCTTGCCGTGGAGAAGCCTGATTTCCTGATTGCCTCCAGCGAGTGGTTTTCCTTTATCCCCCGGAGGGATTTCTTCGATGCGCTTGTTGACGATCACGCAGGGGAACAGGAGACATCCGTGATGATGCACTACTACCCCGAACTCGTCAGGATGGAATATGCGGGCGACGGTGCCGCAAGGAAGTTTGCCGTGGACGGGCTCAACCGCAAGGTCGCCTGGGTGCCGCGCAACTGGACCAGAGTGACCGACAGTACCGGAGTCGGAGACCCTTCCCGCTCCTCCGCGGAAAAAGGCAAGGCATACGCCGCGGCAGTTGTCGCCGAATACGTACGCCTCGTTGTGGATCTCTGCAGGAAAGACCTGTACT
>JAKSKJ010000134.1 GCA_024401795.1 Bacteroidales bacterium
CCGGCGTTGGTGAACATCAGCGTCGGGTCATTCTTCACTATCATCGGCGCGGACGGCACGACGATATGTCCCTTCGAGGCAAAAAAGTCGAGGAACTGCTTTCTGATTTCCTTTGAGGTCATTATAGTTGTCTTTTGATTTTTCATCCTTTCGCTTCACAATGCGAACATCCTACAAATTTACTACTTTTTTCGGAAAAATCAGCGTGTTAGCCTATGTTAATTAAAGTCAGGCCCTTCGCTCGCTATTTTAACGGAAAAGATTATCTTTGTACCCGTGAAAACGATAGCCATACTGGCGAACGGGCAATTCCCGAGGAAAGAGTACCCGCTGTATCTGCTGAAGTCAGCGGATGCGGTGGTGTGCTGCGACGGAGCGCTGGTGGCTGCGGAGAAACACGGGATAGTGCCCGATGCCGTAGCCGGAGATCTGGATTCGGTCTGCCGTCGCGCGCTGAGCCGGTTCGAAAGAATCAAAAGCCCCGCGGCAGTGGCAAGGGACAGCGACCAGGAGACGAACGACCTTACGAAAGCTGTCAAGTACGTTCTGGGCAGATGGCCCGATGCCGGCACCATCCACATTCTGGGAGCCACAGGGAAATCCGAGGCCCATACCATAGGCAACATTTCCCTTCTGATGGAATATGAAGAGCGTTTCGGGCTCGCCGACAAAGGAATCAGCCTCGACATCATTTCCGATTACTCCACAATCTTCGCAATCACCGACGGAGGGGAGTTTCACGTAGGTGAAGGACGCAAGGTCAGCATCTTCTCCCCCGACCCGACCCTGAACGTGCAGTCCGAAGGCCTCGTCTGGCCCACCGGCAAAGTCGTTTTCGACAACTGGTGGAAAGCCTCCCTCAACAGGGCATCGGCGGATGTGGTCAAACTCAAGTTCAATCACAAATCAAAGGCAATCATAATTCTGGATTGATTATGAACAAAAAGAAAAACAACCTGCGCGGCATAAGAATAGCCGCCGCGTGCATTTTCCTTGCAGGCATCACCCTGCTGTTTATGGGGATAGGTGCGGACTGGTGGGGGTGGATGGCGAAACTGCAGTTCCTGCCCGCCGTCCTCAGGACCATCGGCAGCGCCACCTTCCTGAACCTCGCGGTCGTGGCGGGCATCATCGCGCTGACCCTGATTTTCGGGCGCATCTACTGCTCCGTCATCTGCCCCCTCGGCGTGTTCCAGGACTTCATAATATGGTTCAAACGCAGGAACGGGCTGGTCAGGCACAAGGAGCTGTCCGCATACAAAGTCAATGCGGAATCCGACCGGAGCGGACAGCAAGCCGGGAAGGAACCGGTTCTGAAGGCAACAGTCAAGCACTTCGCATACAGCCCCGAACGCAAGATTGTAAGGTACGGATTTCTGGCCCTTACCATAGCGGCTATGATTGCAGGAATACAGGTCTTCGTCGCCCTGATTGCACCATACAGCGCATACGGAAAAATAGTGCGCGGCATTGTGGCCACTTCCGACGGGAGTTCTCTTTCCCTGACCGTTACAGGTCTGCTGCTTCTGCTGATAATCACCATCTGCGCACTTTTCGGAGGCAGAATCTGGTGCAACACCGTATGCCCTGTCGGCACGGTCCTCGGGCTGTTCAGCCGTTTCGCCTTGCTTAAACCCCGCATCGATGCAGAAAAATGCGTACACTGCGGAAGATGCGTACGGGGATGCAAGTCATCCTGCATCGACGGAGACAAACTCTCCATAGACTATTCCCGCTGCGTGGATTGCTTCGACTGCATAGGAAGATGCAAGGAAGGAGCCATCAGCTACGGATTGCCGGTGGCAAAGAAGAAAGAGGAGGCAGGGACGGAGGAGGGCGTTTCACGCCGCAAGTTCCTCGGGATAGCGGCAATGCTGGCCGGAGCGGGACTCGCGGAAAGCACCGTGGCCAAAGCCGCAGACCAGGGAGGGTTTGCCCCCGTCACCCCCAAGCAGACGCCCGGAAGAGCAGGAAGAATTGTTCCTCCCGGAGCGAAGAGCACCGATAACTTCTACGACAAATGTACGGCCTGCCAGCTCTGCGTGACGGCCTGCCCCAACAACGTCCTCAGACCTTCCTCCGACCTTCAGCACTTCCTCCAGCCCGAAGCCGGCTACGAAAACGGCTTCTGCCGCCCGGAATGTGTGGAATGTTCCCAAGTCTGCCCCGCCGGAGCCATTCTGCCCGTCTCGGTTGAAGAGAAATCGCAGATTCACATCGGCCGCGCCAAGGTCAAGCTCGACCAATGCATCGATTGCGGCAATTGCGCCCACCACTGCCCCACCGGTGCCATACGGATGCTGAAGATTGAAGGCTACGACCGCCCGAAACCGGTAGTTATGGAAGAAGTGTGCATCGGATGCGGTGCGTGCGAATACCTTTGCCCCGTGCGCCCCATAAGCGCCATTACAGTTGACGGACTCCAAACCCACAGAATATGAACAGAAGAGATTTTCTGAAAACCACGGCCGCCGGAGCGGCGGCGCTCGGAATTGCATCCTGCGCGCCCAACGCAGAGGAAAACAGCGTTTCCACAAAAGGAATCGAAGGGAAGGTCCCGGTCAGGCAAGACGGGACTGACGGCATAGGCCTGCTGGGCTTCGGATGTATGAGATGGCCTATGACCAAGGACTCCGACGGCAAGGATGTGATAGACCAGAAGGCTGTCAATGAAATGGTTGACAAGGCGTTGGCACACGGGGTCAATTATTTCGACTCCGCTCCCGTTTATCTGCGTGGAGCCAGCGAAGCCGCCACCGCAGCCGCACTTGCAAGGCACCCGCGAGAAGACTATTTCATAGCCACCAAACTCTCCGTCTGGGACAGCGACCGGCAGAAATGCATCGATATGTACAGGCGCTCGCTTGAGATATACAAGACCGACCACATAGACTATTACCTCCTGCATTCAATGGACGGAGCCGACAACTTCCGCAAAAGGTTCGTGGACACTGGCATCTGGGACTTCCTGCAGAAGGAAAAGGCCGCGGGCCGCATCCGCAAGCTGGGATTCTCCTTCCACGGCACCAAGGAGGGCTTCGATTCCCTGATGGCACTCCACGACAGTCTCCATTGGGATTTCGTGCAGGTCCAGATCAACTATGTGGACTGGACCCACGCCGCTCCCGACGCCACCGCAGAGTATATGTACAAGGAACTTGAAAGGCTCGACATTCCTGTGGTAATAATGGAGCCTCTGCTCGGCGGAAGGCTTGCGGAGATACCCGCCGTCCTTGCAGATGAGTTGAAGGCCAGGGCCCCGCAGAGTTCAATCGCCTCCTGGGCGTTCCGTTTCTGCGGCAGCCTGCCGAGAGTTCTCACCATCCTCAGCGGAATGACCTGTATGGAGCATCTTGACGACAACCTGCGCACTTTCACGGACTTCAAGCCTCTGGATGCGGCGGAATCCGGACTTCTGGAACAGATAGCCGACCATATCAGCGAATACCCTCTGGTGGACTGCACGGGATGCCAGTACTGTATGCCCTGCCCCTACGGCATAGACATACCGGGCATTTTCCGCTTCTACAACAAGCACGTCAACGACGGCACCTACGTCACATCATCCGAGCAGGAGAATTTTGCGAGAATCCGCAGGAAATACCTTCTGGACTACAGCCGCAGCATAGAGGCCGTGCGTCAGGCTGACCACTG
>JAKSKJ010000135.1 GCA_024401795.1 Bacteroidales bacterium
ATACTATTTCAGTCCGCGGGCACGGAGAAGTGCTCCGGAATCGGGATCAGCGCCACGGAAACGCTTGTACATAACCATAGGTTCCTCGCTGCCACCCATTTCGAGAACGTTGCGGCGGAAACTCATAGCGGTCTCCTTGTCGAATATTCCCTTCTGCCTGAAGAGTTCGAAGGCATCCTTGTCGAGCACCTCCGCCCAGAGATAACTGTAGTAGCCTGCGCTGTAGCCGCTGGAACCGAAGATGTGATTGAAATAGGTGCTGCGGTAACGGGGAATGATTTCGCCGATAAGACCCATTTCGTCACAGACTTTCTTCTCAAATGCATTGACGTCAACGCCCTCGACGGATGTGAGCTCGTGCCACTTCATATCCAGAATTGAAGCCGCGCAGAGTTCTCCGAGCTGGAAGCCCTGACCGAAGTTGGCGGCCGCCTGAACCTTGGCGACAAGTTCCTCGGGAATCACCTCGCCGGTCTGCCAGTGGAAGGCATAGGTGGCAAGCACCTCGGGTTCGAATGCCCAGTTCTCGTTGATCTGAGAAGGGAGTTCCACGAAGTCACGTTTCACGTTGGTACCGCTGGTACCCTTGTAGCCGCACTGGCTGAGAAGTCCGTGGAGGGCGTGGCCGAACTCGTGGAACATTGTCTCCACCTGATCGATATTGAGCAGAGAAGGCTGGTCTTCAGTAGGTTTGTTGAAATTGCCCACGTTCACGATGACGGGGCGCACACCCTCACACTGATTGATGAAGTTGTTCATCCAGGCACCGGCCCTCTTGCTGTCGCGGGGATAGTAGTCGGTGATAATCACGCCGATGAGGGAGCCGTCGGCATCGGAGACTTTGAACGCTTCACACTCGGGATTGTAGAGAGCCACGTCGGTTATGGGCTCGAAAGTCACGCCGTACAGACGGGAGGCATTGCCGAACACGCCCGCCCGCACGTTCTCCATCTTGAAATACTGCATAACCTCGGACTCATCGAGTGCATAGCGCTCGCGGCGGAGTTTTTCCGAATAGTACATATAATCCCAAGGCTCGATTCTGCTGCCTGCGGGCACGGTGCCGGCCTTGATGTCCCTGTCCATAAGTTTCTGCATATCGGCAACTTCTTCCCTGGCACGGGCCATAGCGGCATCCATAATGTCGCCGAGGAACAGGTCCACTGCCTGAGGGTTGCCAGCCATCTTGTCGTGGAGAATCCAGGCGGCGGGAGTGTCGTAACCGAGGAGTTTGGCCTTCTCTATGCGGAGTTCCATCAGACGAATGACGTTTGCCTTGTTGTCCTTGTCGTTGCCGTTGTTGCCGCGCTGTGAATAGCCCTTGAATACCTTCTCGCGGAGGGCCCTGTCTTCAATGGAGGCCATCTTGTCGTAGTAATTGGCCACCGAGAATCCGAATTCGGCCTTGAAGGCATTGCTCTCGTCGAGGAGATTGTTGCCGAAAGTGAGGACAAGGGAGGCAAGTTCGCCGTTAATCTCCTTCAGACGCGCCTGCCCGGCCTCATCCAGACCTATTCCGTTGTTCTCGAAAGACTCGTAAATGCCTTTGAGGAGCATCTGCTGCTCACGGCTGAGACCGCTCTGGTCCGCCTCATAAACGGCCTTCACCTTGGCGTAAAGGGCCTTGTTCATAAAAATCTCGTCGGAATGGGCAGTAATCAGCGGCATAGCCTCATCGACGATGGCGTTGAGTTCTTCGCTGGCATCACTCTCGCTCACGTTGAAAAGCACTCCGGTGACTTTTTCGAGGATGGCGCCGCTGCGGTCCATAGCGGCAATCACGTTCTCGAAATCGGGGACCTCGGCATTGTCAATGATAGCCTGTATCTCGGCCTGCTGTTCGGCTATGCCGGCCTTGATGGCGGGAAGATAGTCCTGATTGGCGATTTTGTCGAAAGGAGGAATTCCATAGGGAGTGTCCCACTCCGCGAGGAAGGGATTCTGATGGCAGGATGTAATAGCCATAAGCGTAGAGATGATAAATAATGCTTTTTTCATATAATGGATTATTGGTTTTACTGATACCACCACCCGTCACGGGACGACTCCACCTTGTCGGCAACGGAGTCTATCTTCAACGGCAGATTGGCGAAAAAATTGATGCCGACCTTCTCTTCCAGTTCGGAAATGGTCATTGAGTAGTCGAGGTAGTTCTCCCCGGGAATGGCCTTGTTCTCAAGGAAGAAAGCAATGCCGGTGAAGCCCTGCTGACTGCCGGTCTTGCCGACACGGCCGGAACTGTCATAGCCCAACAGGGCCTTGAAATATCCGCCGGGTATCGTTACAGGCTTGCCCACATTGTCATAGACCTTGCCAAGACTTCCCTCCAGGGTGCAGCCGGTGACCACGTACAACGTATCGAAAGACTCCGAGCAGTCTCTTACATACTGCTCCAGTTTTGCCCAGATACCACCGTTCAGAGTATAGTTCTGGGGCGTCAGATTCACTCCGTAGAATGTTTCAACGTTATATTTGTAAACTCTTCTGTCGCCGGACGGAATCTGATGCCCGCGCGACCAGGTCTTGCCGCTGTAGGTGCCGAAAAGGACAGGCTGCTCATCTTCCGGAAGCTTGGGGTCGAGCCCCCACTGCTCGGAACGGCCTCCCCTGCCGCTCTTGATTTTTTTATTCATAGGGTAAGCCACCCAGTGGGCCACAAGATTTGCCTTATCCCAGGCGTAGGAATAGTTCCTG
The DNA here is from genome assembly GCA_024401795.1 of Bacteroidales bacterium. Classification (GTDB taxonomy): domain Bacteria; phylum Bacteroidota; class Bacteroidia; order Bacteroidales; family UBA932; genus Cryptobacteroides. The sequence continues at coordinate 2,695 of JAKSKJ010000135.1, forward strand.
AGTACTTTGCCGTCAACCTCCATCGGATGGGAAACGAACACAAGCCCGTCCTGCATTTCCGGCAGTTCCATCCATCCTGCCGCCACATTCGGCCTCACCTGGTTTGGCGAGCCGTCGCCGACCTGACTCCGGGAGCAGGACAGCAGGAGCAGCGAGGAAAGCAGGAATGATGCAAAGCACATACCTGCAAATCTAATCATAATTTTTGGCAATGTGATATGAAATCTTCGGGTGTGATGGCCGGTATGTCGGTGTATGCTCTGAAATGATCGACATTATGCGTGACAATCACGTCGCAGTCGGCATATTCCGCGCACATTATCTGCAAGCCGTCCTCGAAATCCGGGGAGGGATTGCCGCAACGGAGGGCTTCGTAGAGTTGTGCATCGTTCATCGGGAGGACATTGCACTCGGAAGTGAATGTCCTGAACAAAATATTCAGTTCCGTCCTGCTATATTGTTTCCTGAGAATGTACGCCGCATTCGCCATAGAAAGATAAGACACGTAGGTTCGATTGTCCGTATCTTTCTTTACGCTTGAAAGGAATAATTCCACTTGCTCCGGACTCTTTATCCCCTGCATATAGTCCAGCGCGACATTTGTATCAAGAAAAATTTTCATATCACCTCCAATCCATACTTTTCCACGAAATATTCCAGTTTCGGGTCATTCTCCACCTCTTCCCGAGTGAATACCACCTTGTATTTCGACAGGGCTTTCACTTCTTCCGAAATCTTGTCCGGGAGCTTTATCTTGGACAATTCCCGATATAGGGCCTCATACTTGTCCTCCTCGCTTCCGAGATCCTTTTCTATGAGTCTCTCCACATACGCATTCACACTCTTATGCTCCCTGCGCGCCTTCTGCTTCATCCTGTTTACGAGTTCTGGCGTAAACCTGAACGCCGTCTGCACTGTTCTGCCCGTTTCCATAA
>JAKSKJ010000136.1 GCA_024401795.1 Bacteroidales bacterium
TCCACGGGACGGCTGAGAATGTCGGACGACATATCGGCAATCAGCGGAACGGGGCAGTCAATGTCCTTTTTGAGTTCCGTGCCGTAAATGGTGTTGTTCGTAGTGATATGAAGGTAGTCGGCATCGGCGGGAATCTCATATCCCTTGGGGACATAATTGTAGTTCTTGTCGGAAGAACTGGCTATTTCTACGGCGTTGCCCAGCCCCTTCGCCTCCTTGAAAGCCTTGTGGGCCCAGACACCCGTATCCACATAAGCGGCTTTCTTTTCAAGGAAATTCATAGGAATGTAGAGGAACTGCAGGCTGGCGCCGCCTCCGAGGAACACCACTTCGTATCCGTCGGGAATGTGGAGAAGTTCTTTCCAGAGTGCGCGGGTATCATCCATAATGGCATCCCACTCCTTGGTGCGGTGGGAGATGGAAAGGATGGAAACGCCCGTGCCGGCAAAATCCCTGATGGCCTCGATGGCCGCATCGTAGGCTTCCTGTGGAAGAAGGCAGGGGCCTGCATTGAAAATGTGTTTTTTCATATCAGTGTGTGTTATTATGTGTCCAATTTCTTTATAAAGTTAAGATATTTTTCCGTTTTCTCCAAGAAATCCTTTTCAACGGTCAGGCGCACCCTTACTTCTATCGAGCAGTCGTTGCCGAAGTTCTGGGCGCGCTGGGGCAGCCCCATATCCTTCAGCACCTTCATTACGGACGGGAGGTTGCCGTATGAAAATCCGAGTCTGTACCAGCCGCCTGCAATCTTGGTGATTCTGTCCGCCTTGCCCAATGCATCGGCTGTGGCCGACCTGTAAGCGTTTATCAGCCCGGGGATGCCCAGCTTGATGCCTCCGAAATAGCGTACCACCACAACCAGCACGTCGCTCAGCCCCGACGAGTCAATCTGCCCGAGAATGGGCCGTGCGGCAGAACCGGAGGGCTCGCCGTCGTCGTTGGCCCGGTATCTTTCGCCGTCCTTGCCAATCCGGTATGCATAGCAGTGGTGACGGGCGTCGTGATATTTTTTCCTGATGTCGCTGACGGCGCTTTTCACCTCATCCTCGGTCTCCACGGGCAGGGCGAAGGCGATGAATCTGCTGCCCTTGTCCCTGTAAAGTCCTTCCGAGGCGGAGCCTATGCTGAAATATGTGTCCGAAATTCCTTCCATTCTTCATCAAATTTAGCGATAATTTTTTATCTTCGCACTATGAATTACAAATACAGAGTCACACTTGAGGGAATCAAGGGTTTCTACCGGCTTTATTCGGTCAGCGGAAACAATACGCTTTATACCTTGCACAAGCAACTCCGGTCTGATTTAGAGTTTCCGGTTGACCAGCCGATTCTCTTCAAGGCGTTTGATGAGAATGATGCCGTGGCGGCCCGTTACGCCCTGATTGACCTTGGAGACGGAACCGTCGACAGCATTACCGTGGAGCGGACGGTGAAGGCTGGAGTGGTAAAATTCATCTATTTCTATGACGTGCAGGCCAGAAAATACGTCATCATAACTCTGGAAGGAGAGTCTGATGTCAGATGCTCCCTGCCCACGGTGATTGAAACCAAGGGCCCCCTGCCCATTGATTTCGAGCGCGGTTACGTGGCTTTCGAAGACCTTCCCAGCGACAGACGCCGCCTTCCCGGAGAATCGGCCGGGGAAGAGGATGATGACGATGATGAAATCGCGGATGGTGAGGATGAAGACAAAGAGGAGGAGGAAGTCATCTACGACGAAGATGCCGGCGAAGATTAGCCTTTCCTCTTGTCAGGGTTTCCTTTGAATCCGATGGCAAGCATTGTTATGTCATCGTTCTGGTCTGCTCCGGCGGTGTAGATTTTCAAAGCCTCATAAATCTCCTCAACGTAGCCTTTTACTCCTTTGGACGAATTGATGGAAGCATCGGCGAATGCTCTGCGTGTGGCCTCATCGCCGAAAAGTGTCTTGTCCTTGTCTTCCGCTTCCGTGACTCCGTCGGTGTAAAGAAGAACCACGTCCCCGGGGCGGAGATCCATTTCTTCGCATTGGTATTGGAACTCATCCATAACGCCGATTGCCAGATTTGCCTTGACCTTTGCGAAGTGGACATCCCCGCTTTTTATAAGCGGGGCGTTGTGGCCGCCGTTGCAATACATCATATGGCCGGTGGAAAGATCCAGCACACCCACAAACAGGGTGCAGAACATATTGCTGGTGTTGCCTTCCTCCATTGTCCTGTTGATTGAACTGACTATCTCGTCCGGCTTTCCGCTGTTGTGTGCGGTGTTGCGGAACAGGGACAATACCACGGCCATATACAGTGCTGCCGGAACACCCTTCCCGGAAACGTCACCAAGGCAGAAGAACAGTTTCCCGTCGCGGATGAAATAGTCATACAGGTCTCCGCCTACACTTTTTGCGGATTTCTGAAAACCGAAGATATCCACGTCGTCGCGGTCCGGGAAAGCGGGGTAGGTTTTGGGAAGCATATCCATCTGTATGCCTGACGCCACCTTAAGCTCATTGTCGATGTTCGCCTTGGTGATTACGACTGACTGCACTTTCCTGAAAACCATCAGCAGGCTCAGAACCATAACCAGCACGCTGATAACGGCTATGAGGGTGGTGCTGCGCTTCATCCTGCTCACGCCTCCCAGGACTTCTTCCTCCGGGCATTGAATGGTGACTACCCAATCCGTACGCACTATGGTGGCGAAATAGATAAGCATATCCCTGTCGTTCCATTTGATGCCGGCCCGTCCTGTCTCTCCCGCTTCCATCTCGGATTTGATTTTCCCGTCGAGCGTCACTTTTTCCGCAGCACTGACCTCTTCCACATTTTTCAACAGATACGATTTGTCCGGATGTGAGATGAAACGGAGATCGCTGTCGAGCATAGCAACTCTGGCACCCGGATATGGAGAAATCTCGTCGCATTTGGCGGCGAAGTTTTCCGTGTCTATATCCACCGCCATCACCGCGAATTTCTGCCCGGATGCATAAACGGGAATAGTATAGGAAGCGATTACGTGACCCACGCTCGAATCGCGGAAAGGACTTACCCAGCAGGCTTTTCCGGTCTGCGTAGGCTTCCGGTACCATTCCCATTCGAAACTGTCGGTAATCATTCCGAGGTCCAGGTGCTCGAAATCTCCGGAAAGGCGCGTTACATAGGGCGTGAAACCGTAAGTGCTTTCCACGTCGGAATAGACGTGGCGCTCAAACTCTATGGCAATGCCGCAGACTATAGGGTTGGCCTTCATGAACTGCTGCATGAAAAGGTAGCATTCTTCCGGAGTCGGACGGACAAAGGTCTCGGGGTCTATCTCCACCGAAGAATTGCCGCTGTCGTCCCGCATGCACCTGCCGAAAAGATAACTTGCCAGGGAAAAACTGGCGTCTTCTATCCGCTGCAGCTGGCCATCCACATAGGCCTCCAGATAATTTATCTGGCTCTGCACCTTGGCGTCCGCTTCCTTCGTCACCTCCTGCCTGGCTATCATCAGACTCAATCCGAACCCGAGAGTGAACACCATCCCTCCGAGAAGCATTATCCAGAAAACAATGTTTGCCGCCGCCTTGAAGCCCAGTATCTTTTTCATACCTGTGAATTTTC
>JAKSKJ010000137.1 GCA_024401795.1 Bacteroidales bacterium
TGCAACAGCTGGCCAACAAGCACATCGAAATTAGGATAGATAATACTGATTTCATTACTTCTGTTTTTTTGGTGATGGTTGTCTTGTCTGGGAGGGCCTGGTCCCTTGAGAGAAGGCCGGCACCATAAACCAATTATTGAAATTCAAGTTCAAGCCGGCCTCCGGCAATGATGTCCTTGTGCAGAATGGTGGAGGCATCATAAGGCTTGCCGTTCAGCTTTGCACCCTTGACTACGGAATTTTCGTCTGAATTACCCGTGCAGGATATCACGAAGTCGGACTTTTTTCCGTCAGGTTTCCGCAGGTGCAGCGTAATCTCATCAAATATCGGGCTCCCTATCTGGTAATAGGGCTCATCCGTCACACCGCCGTCAAGCTGGAAGAGACCGATTTTCATTGCTACTGCAAGGCAGCTCATGGAACCCTGATCTTCATCTCCGTTGTAGCCGGATTCCGGTGAAAGCCCGGAATAGACGGCGCGGACAATCCTGTGGCTCCAGTATTGCGACAAATCCGGCCTGTCGAAATAATGGAAGACGAAAGCCGTATTGATGGAAGGCTGGTTGCCGTAGTTGATGGGGATTCTCTTGTACTGGTCCTGAGTCTCCACGTTGTGCGATTTCCCGGAAGTGAAGTCGAGCTCGGACGCCTTCTCCATGCTTGCGTTAAGCTTTTCGGTGGCTTTTTCCTTGCCGCCCATCAATTCTGCAAGCCCGGTCTCGTCGTGAGGCACGAACCATGTGGCCTGTGCGGCATTGGCCTCTATGAACCCGCAGTCCGCCAGCTCGTAAGGGTCGAAAGGCTCCATCCATTTGCCATTGATATCCCTGGGTCTCATCCAACCGGATTCTGAATCGTAGATGTTACGGTAATTGCGGGAACGTTCCATATACCGCTCATAGTCATCCTGCCTGCCGAGCTTCTTCGCTAACTGGGCAAGGACGAAGTCTTCGTAGGCATATTGGAGCGTGAGTCCTCCGCCCTGCTGATGATAACCGTCGGATTCCAATGGGTTGGGGAACGGAACATAGCCCATTGAAATATAGTAGGGCAGACCACCACCTGTCCAGGTGTAGTGTTCATAGCCTGTCTTTTCCATTATGCCCCCCGGTTCGTGGTTCTTCTTCAGGGCTTCATATATTCCGTCAAGATTTTCCGTGATGATTCCTTTCTGGATGGCACTGACCATGAATGCGCAGTTGCAGTCACCTGTCATGACATAGGTATAGTTCGCTCCCGACGGCCCGCGCGGGAAGAGCCCTCCGTCCTTGTAATACTGCATCAGCGACATTGCGTGCTCGTAGGCGATGTCGGGATAGACAAGGAGCCATATATTGTCGAACACACTGTTGCCTCCCCAGAATCCGTCAGTATTGAAATGACGGAAAAGAGGCCTGCCGCTGTCATCTACAGGCAGCCTTTTCACCTGAAAACTCTCCCCGGTATTATCGGGATAGTACCCGTTGACATCGCTGATCGTATGCTTTCCGAGAAGCACGTGCCACAGATCGGTATAGAACCTTCTCCTGTCGGTATCGGATCCGCCCTTGATTTCTATTCTGGAAAGAAGCGAGTTCCATTCTGCCTTTGATTCCTTCACTATTCCGGTGAAGTCCCATCCAGGATTCTCCGCCTCCATATTGACGGCGGCATTCCCCGTAGAGGTATAGGACAGGGCGACTTTCATTTGCAGTTCCTTGCAGTTTCTGTCGATGCAGAGAATCATATTGCCGCTTTCGTCATCCGTAACGATCTCCGTCACAGGCTGATTGAGGACAATCTGGAAATAAACGTTGAAAGGCTTCGGGCGACGTCGCGTGGCTTCGGACACCACCATTCCCTCGAAGGTGCTTTCGCCCGTCTGTCTGAAGGAGGCAAGGGTGTTCCTGCAGGGACCCACCTGTGAACTCAGATTGAGCAGCACTCCCTTTTCATTCTGACCGTCATCGCTGAAACTGTACTTGTGGAAACCCGTTCTGGAAGTGCTTGTGAGTTCCGCCTGAATGCCATATCTGTCGAGGAACAGTTTGTGGTATCCCGCTTTTACCACCTCACCTTCGTGTGAGAAAGGAGAACTGCAATCTGAGAACAACTCATCTGAGGATCCTTCCTCGAAAGTCACCGGCATAAGCGAGACCCCGGAAATCTGCCAGCAGTGAATGTGGCTGAAACCCTGGATGGAAGGGGAATTATACCTGTATCCCGAAATCCAGTCATCGCCCTCATCGGTATCAGGACTCAGGGCCACCATTCCGAACGGACGGCAGGCGGAAGCGAAGAATGCCCATCTCGAATGGGCGGAATCCATCTGTGGATATACCAGATCGGACAAATCCGTGGAAGCGGTGCAGGATGCCAGCGCCACAATGGCTGAAAGAATGAAAAGGAGCCGTTTCATATTGACGTCTTGAAAAGTTCTATTTGAGGAAGGCTGCGCCGATGAGGCCGGCCGCATTTCCGAGGGTAGCCCTGACTACCGGAGGCACCCCGATTGTAACGCCGTTGTATGTAGCTTCGGGTAGCAGAGCATTGACCTTGTCCAGCAGGAAATCTCCGGCATCAGCCACGCCACCGCCGACAATGAGCACCTCGGGACGGAATATTGTGACGATGGATGACAGTCCGGCGGCAAGATGACCTGCATATTCGTCAATCAGATCCATAGCTTTCGAATTGCCTTCCTTGGCGAGTGTAAACACATATTTGGCATTTGTGCAGGCTTCGCCGAGCACTTCCTTGCCGCGGGCTATCAGTGCTGTGGCGGAACAGTATGCTTCAAGGCAGCCTTTCCGCCCGCAGGCGCAGAGGCGACCGCCCTGAACAAGGGTTGAATGGCCGATTTCAGCGCCCATGCCGTCTGAGCCCTTGAAAATATGGCCGTCTATGATGATCCCGCTGCCCACACCCGTTCCGAGTGTCAGCATCACGACATTGGCCCTTCCCTTTGCAGCTCCTGCAAGAGCCTCGCCGTAGGCGGCGCAGTTTGCATCATTTTCAATGCGGACGGGAAGAGGCAACAGAGGCTCCAACCATTCACGGATCGGGACATTCTTCCATCCGAACTGGTGGGCGTTGACAAGAAGTCCGGTGCGGGTATCGATGCAGCTGGGCATACCGATGCCCCAGCACTCCACATCATCAATGCTGATACCGGCCTCGTCTATAACCGAACGGCTGACAGCCGCCATATCGCCGGTGATGGCCTGCCAGTTCCTGTCGGCACCGGCCGGAATGCTGCGATGTGCAAGCATCCTGTAATCGTTGTCGTAAACTGCTGCCGCCAGGTTTGTTCCCCCGACATCCAGCCCAAGGTGATAAGCTTTCATATTATTTTTACGTCAAGTCCCATTGAAATGCCGATGGCGGCGAAAGGCTCAAGAGCTTTCCTGTCCAACGGTTCGTTTTTCCCGTATCTGTATTCTCTGCCGAGCTGTTTGTATTTGCCGGTGCCCAGGCAATGATAAGGTATAAGGTCAATACCCTTTATCCCGTTCTCTGCGGCGAATGAAAATGCCTTTTCGAAATGTCCCTTCTCCATATTGAATCCGGGTATGCAGGGCATTCTCA
>JAKSKJ010000138.1 GCA_024401795.1 Bacteroidales bacterium
CCGGCCATCGGCCCCATATCAATCAGCATATCGGCTGCACGGATTATCTCCTCATCGTGCTCCACGACTATAACGGTATTCCCCAAATCGCGGAGACGCCGCAGCACGCCTATCAGACGTTCCGTATCCCGCGGATGAAGGCCTATGCTGGGCTCGTCCAGCACATACATCGACCCTACAAGCGAACTGCCCAGGGCCGTAACCATATTGATTCTCTGGCTCTCACCACCGGAGAGGGTATTGCAGGTACGGTTCAGAGTCAGATACCCCAAACCGACATCCTCTATGTACTGGAGCCTGTTCAGGATTTCCCGCATCGGTTCCCTCACTATTTCCCGTTCCGTATCCGTAAGCTCAAGTTTGCCGAAGAAATCCAGCATCCGGTCAACGTTCATCTCCAGCAGTTCTGCAATGGTCTTGCCCCCGACACGGACGTACAGAGCTTCCTTGCGCAGCCTCGACCCGTGACATTCGTGACACACAGTCCTGCCGCTGAAACGGTTCAGCATATATTTGTACTGAATCTTATACCGTTGGGTTTCAACCCATTCGAAGAACTCGCTTATTCCCACAAGCCGGGTTTCGTCGTCGTCATACTTCGCTCCCGGAGCGGGCCTGTCCCCATCCCAGACCAGATTCTTAACCCTGCTGTCCAGGTTGCACCAGGGCTCGAAAATCGGAATGCCGTACTTGTCGGCAACCTCAATCAGATGCTCCCGGAACCAGCCCATCTTCTCGCCCCTCCAGCAGGCAATGCATCCGTCATAGATGCTCTTTGTCTTGTCCGGAATCACCAGGTCCTCGCTGACTCCTATAATCTTCCCGAGTCCGCCGCAAACCGGGCAGGCACCGAGCGGACTGTTGAAACTGAAAAGATACTCGTCCGGTTGGCGGAACTTGATGCCATCAAGTTCGAAACGCCGGCAGAACCGTCTGGTTTCGCCGTTTTCCACCGCAATGTACATAATGTCCTCACCCCGGTCGAATGCATCATTAACCGACGAAAGGAGTCGTGTCTGAAGGTCACTGTCAATCTCTTCCGGCATTCTGACGCGGTCCACAAGGAGCAGCGCATCGGCAGGGAGTCCGCCCTGGAGCGCATCATCAATTCTGAGAGGCTTACCGTCGGCATACAGCCTGTTGTAACCGTTCTCCTTGAGGCTCAGGATTAGTTCCACCTTGTCTTCACGGGTCTGCCAGTTCAAATCCGACAATATGTAAAGCGTCGCACCTCCGGGCAACGACGAAACGTATCCTGTCACGTCCGCCACGCTGTCGCATCGGACCTCCCTGCCCGACACGGGAGAGAAAGTCCGTCCTATACGGGCATATACAAGCCGGAGGAAATCATAAATCTCCGTAGTCGTGGCGACCGTGGAGCGTGGATTCCTGGTGGAAACCTTCTGCTCTATGGCAATGGCGGGCGGAATGCCCTCGATGTTGTCCACATCAGGTTTCGACATACGCCCGAGAAACTGGCGGGCATAGGAACTGAGACTCTCCGCATAGCGCCTCTGCCCTTCGGCATAGAGCGTGTCAAAGGCAAGGGAGGATTTTCCGGAGCCGGAAACGCCTGTCACCACGACGAATTTCCCCCGAGGGATTTCCACCGTGACGTTCTTGAGGTTGTTGACCCGTGCACCCTTGACCTTGATACTCATTATTCAGCTACGTACCAATATGAAACCGGTGTGCCGGGACCTCCCTCCACTGCCTTGTATCCGGCATAAGTCAGATCCTTGCAATCGTAATAATAGTCACAGCTCCAGAACTTTGCGCCTATACCCACGGGCGCGGCCTTTACACGGTGCACTGTTTTCCCCCTGTAATTCACCTCCCCCATTTCCGTGGCTGTCATAAAGAAGCCGTCCAAATCGGTGGGGCGCAGGCAGTAGAATTTGACGGTGCCGCCATTCAGCACGTGCCCGGCTGAAATGCCCATCTGCTGATACCAGGGCTGCCCGTTGAGTTTATCGACACGGTCAATGTCCCTGCCGTTGAACTTACCTTTCAGCACAACGCTGTCCCCTTTCTTCACGGCTTTGAAATCGGTTCCCTTCGACGGCTCCGATATCTTCCACTCGACAGTCTCGAATTTGTCGTTGAAAGTCATATAATACTTTATGCTGCCGTGGTCAAACACGTATTTCAAAAAACCACCCTCCATTTTTCCGTCATAGCTGACTTTGGAAATCTTGTCCCCAGTCTCCACCGTGAACGGTATATGCTGGGCCTGAACGTGCACGGAAGCCGCGCACAGGAGCATTGCAATCAATATAAAAGTCTTTTTCATAGGTTTAGAATTTTCAGAACGAGTTCCGTCAGAAGTTCCGCCGGCGTGGCCGCTCCACCGTCACCTCCCTTGCCGAGATAATCATAATCGCACAGCAACGCTATCACAGCCATGGCCTTCTTCTGGGGATAATTCCTCACGGCAACGTCATACTCCTTATAGAAGTAAGGATTGACTCCCGCCAGCGCACGGGCCTTATCCTCATCCGAAGGGTATCCTCCCGATGCAATGAGAGCAGAATACTTGAGAATACGGTAAAAATGTGTATAAAGGGCGCTGACAGCCATCGGCATGGCGAATTTAGCCGAATTTCCGAGATGCGCGGCTATCTTCAGAGCAGTCCCTCCGTCCTTGAAAGACAAGGCCTTGGTAAGCTCGAAAACATTGAACTGGCGGGAAATGCCCACGTTTTTCTCGATATCGCCGATTGACACTTCCTTCGCACCTTCCGGCAGATTTTTCAGCAGCTTGTCCGTCTCCACCACGATGGCGGAAAGTTCCGTTCCCACCGATTCCGCCATAAGGCGGCAGGCCTGGGGGTCAATCCGCAAGCCGCGCGAAGCGAAATGCTTCTCTATCCAGCGCGGCACCTCATAATCGCGCAAAGCCGGGCTGTCAACCACAACCCCGCACTTCTGCACCGATTTGTAGAGGGCCTTCCGCTTGTCCGCCGATGCCTTGTGCATCAGAATCACCAGAACGGTGGAATCCAGTGGCTCGGTGCAATACACGGCAAGATTCTCCACGTCCTTCATCAACTGCGCCTCCTTCAACACTACAAGTTGCCTGTCTGCCATCATAGGGAAGCGCCTCGACGCCGTCACCACCTGCTCCGCCGTAACGTCGGCACCGTAACACACCGTCTCGTTGAAATCCTTTCCGAACTCGTCGATACAGTTGTCCAGAATGGCCTGACACACCATATCGGGATAGTAGGGTTCGTCTCCCATAAGGAGATAAACGGGAGCGAAGACGCCCTTCCGGGCATCATCCGCAATCTTCGCGCACAGGGCCGCGACGTCAATCTTCTGTCCTGCCATAATATCGCGCTAAATTACGATTTTATGCGCGCATTTGCAACTTGTCGTATCTTTCGGCTTTTGTTTTGACAATAAAATTTGTCATATTTGAACAAAACAAA
>JAKSKJ010000139.1 GCA_024401795.1 Bacteroidales bacterium
GATCCGCCGCCTCGGCTGTTGTCCATCCGTTGTCATTGGTATGGTCTCCGTTCACGAAGCGGTCAGGCATTATCAGGTATATCGCATCGGAAGTGCCGAAACTGCCTCTTGACGCGGAGCCCTCGCGGCGTTCGCATATCTCATAGGGAACCTTGAAACTCTTCCCATCCCTGCTGAAAACCAGATAATATGTGCCAGCGGCGGCATTGGGAGCCACCTTCACGTCTGCGAACAGATAATTCGGGCTGTCCGCTTTGTGGATGGCGGTGATTCCGACTCCCTTACCGCCCTCAATGCTCACTTCAAATCCGGAGATGTCCTCTCCCTGTATGAGAAGCTGTAGCGGGGTCTTCATGCCCACCCACCAGCAGAGGGGTTCCACCCTCCGGACCCTGTCAGCGGGACAGCTGATACTGTAGTTCCACGGGGATTCCAGTTGTACGGAGACTGTAACATCATTATCCCCGAGGCTGCGACGGAAGACAAGAGTGTTGTTGTCGGTGGAGAGTATTTCGAATTTCCCGCCCTTTTCGCCTGAAAGAAGTGCCGGATTGTTGTGACGGACTCCGTTAAGGTATTTGTAGAAATCCGTGTATTCATTCCAGTCACGCGAAGGCATCGTGTCTTTTTCGAAGAAGGCGAAACGGTGGTGCATTCCTACCTCCTGCCCCGTATAGATGAGGGGCTGCGAGTTCGGAAGCGTCCAGCAGAGCACTGTCATTGCTTTCCACGCATCTCCCATACGTTCGAACTCGGTGCCTGCCCAGGCGTTCTCGTCGTGATTGGAAGAGAAAGTGAGCCGGAAGGCATCTTCAGGATATTCGGCGGCCTGCTTTTCTATCAGGGCCTGAAGTTCCCGGACACCGGCCTTTCCCTGCGCAATATCGTTGAGAAGATGATGAAGTTCCCAGCTGTATGTGGCATCGAAACCGGATTCGGTATGGAGTCCCGGCTTTTCACCCTCGGCCAGCCAGTATTTGCCGGGATATTCCTTTCGCAACGGGGTAATCATCGATTCCCAGTATTCGAGGGGCATCTCTCCGGCCACGTCGCAGCGGAAGCCGTCAACTCCGCGGTCAAGCCAGAAACGCAGGCAGTTGCGCATCTCTTCCCTCATTTCCTGATTTTCCAGATCCAGGGATGCTATGTCCGTCCAGTCGTACTTGACTACGAAGGAACCGTCTTCGTTGCGCAGGAACCAGTCGGGATGCTCACGGCTGAATTCGGAATCCGGAGAGGTGTGGTTCGCCACCCAGTCGAGTATCACCCTGAGACCCAGACGATGTGCCTCCGCAAGAAAGGCGTCGAAGTCTTCGACGGTGCCGAATTCGGGATTGACGGAATAGTAGTCCTTCGGAGCATAATAGGAGCCGAGGCTGCCTTTGCGTTCGAACTGCCCGATGGGATGGATAGGCATAAGCCATATGATGTCCACACCCATTTCCTTGAGCATTGGAAGTTGTGCGGCAGCAGCCTGGAAGGTACCCTCCGGAGTAATTTGGCGCACATTCATTTCGTATAGAATCGAGCCATAGCTCCAATCCACGTGGACGCCGCTCTGCTCGGCGGGTGCACTGCACGCAACGGCAATCAGCACCGCCGCGATGAAATTAAGATATCTTTTCATATCCGGTAGTTTTTGTCTGTATCATTGTCTGAACGGGTCGAGAGCGGAGGTGGGGCGACCGTTGTTGAATGCTCCGTATTCATAACCGTTCCTGTTCTTTTCAGATTCCGGCTCCCACAGGAATATTCCCTTGAACCAGTCTTTGCCCGAAGTGTTGTCCAGGATGTACTGGAGGCAGGCTTTCGCCTTATCCGGCTCTGAAGCGGGCATCCCGAACTCCACAAGCATCACTTCTTTTCCATATCTGTTGTGCAGTTGGGAAAAGTTTACAACGGCTGACTGAGTCTTCGGCCCCCAGTCGGGATAGGCTCCATTCTCCCAATATGAAGGATAGAGAGACAGCCCTATTATGTCAAAATTGACGTTATTCGCCTTCATCAGGTCATAGAACCAAGTCAGAGTATCCATTTTCCACGCATTGCTGATATGAAGTATGACCTTCGCCTGAGGATAAGTCTGGCGCACCGCCGACGCTCCGGCATTGAAGTATTTTGCGAAATTCTCCGCCTCTGAGCCTTGGACACGGCCGCTCTCCCACAGTATCCCGTTTTCCACCTCATTGCCCACCTGTACCCAGGCGATGTTTATTCCATTGTCCTTTAGGTATTTTAACGTGGATGATGTGTGTCTGGCCACGGACTGTGCCATTTCCTCAACGCTCTGCCCTTCCCATTCCTTGGGAACGTATTGTTTTTGGGGATCGGCCCACCAGTCGCTGTAGTGGAAGTCTATCATTATGGACATCCCTAAGGCCTGAGCTTTGCGACATTTCCTCAAAACATCCTCTTTTCCACAGTATCCGTCCTTCGGGTCAACCCATACGCGAAACCTTACTGAATTGAAACCTATCTCCCTGAAAAGGGCGGTGCATTCCATCTCTTTGAGATTATGCGTATAGAATTTCATCCCCTTGTCCCCCATCTCCGTCGCCCAACTTATGTCTGCACCCTTGGCAAAGAATTCTGTTTCTCCACTCCCTGCAAAGGTGGAAGAATCACGCTGGCAGGAGGTGGTCAAAGTTCCAATCAGGAGAAACGAAAGGAAAAAAAGACGTATAGGTTTCATTCTGTCATTGAAGATATATTGCTGTCGCACATTGTCCGAACGTGAAGTTTGAGCCGTTCCGGGTCACTCTCCCGGAAGTGTAGAGAACTTTGTCCGTCACGGCTTCCGTTATGGGAATTGTCTTCTGTCCTCCGAAGTTGTGTACGACAAGGATTTTCTGCCCCTGATATTCCCTGTACCAGCACGCGAAACCTTCTCCGGCATTCGGAAAGGAACAAGGAGTCATAGAGCCTTTGGCAAGAGCGGGATATGAATCCCGGAGAACGCCGAGACGTCGGTAGCAGTTCAGGATTGAAGTCTCGTCCGCAGCCTGAATCTCTATCTGTGCCCAGTCCAGTTTCTGCCGCACGTTCTCGTCTCCACGGGATTTGCTTCCGCATACACCAAGTTCTTCTCCCATATAAATGTACGGCTGCCCTATCGAGGTCAGGAGTACCGCCGCGGCAAGTTTCATCTTGTCTATGCTTCCTCCAAGAGTTTCTCCCGTACGATCCTCGTCGTGGTTTGACAGTTTGGTCGCCTCTATGAAATCAGGTCTGATACTTTCATATTCACGGCGGTAACCGAGAATGACATTGGCGAATGAACTGCCCTTTCCGCCGTTGATGCATTCTGAAAGCCTCCACCAGAAAGCGAATTCGAAAAAGCCGGGAAGCCCCTTATAGTATAGAGCCACCTCTGAGGGTTCGCTGAAGTGTTCCCCTACCATATATATGTTGTCA
>JAKSKJ010000014.1 GCA_024401795.1 Bacteroidales bacterium
TCGTAGAATTTCGCGATGCTCTCCATTCCAGCCTGAAACTGGCTCAGAAGATAGCTCTCGTTCGGGGAATGGATGGTGTCGCGCTCAAGACCGAAGCCCATAAGCAGCGGGTCGATGCCGAGTTCCTTCTGCATTTCCGCGAGCACTGCAATGCTGCCGCCTCCCCTGCTGGGAACGGGTTCGATGCCGTAAACCTCCTGCATGGCCCGGGAGGCCGCCTTGTACGCATCGGAAGTAATCGGGATGAGGAAACCGTCGCCTCCCTCGCAAACTTTGACTTCCACCTTGACGCAGCGTGGAGCGCGGGACTTGAAATACCCGGCGAAGAGTTCGCTTATCTCGGCACTGCGCTGATTGGGAACGAGCCGCATCGAAATCTTGGCGTGAGCCTCGGAAGGCAGTACTGTCTTCGCGCCTTCCCCGGTATAGCCGCCCCAGATGCCGCAAACGTCAAGACAGGGCCTGATGCCTATCCTCTCGTTGGTTGTGTAGCCTTTCTCCCCGCGCACTTCATCAATCCCGAGGAATTGCTTGAACTCTTCCATATCGAAGGGAGCCCTGGCAAGCTGGGCACGGTCTGCGGCGCTGAGTTCCACCACCTTGTCGTAAAATCCGGGCACCGCCACTCTCCCGTCGGAGTCGAAAAGCCCGGAAATCATCTCGCAGAGCACCTGAATGGGATTGGCCACGGCTCCCCCGAAATGTCCGGAATGAAGGTCCTTGTTGGGGCCTGTCACCTTGACTTCAAGATAACTGAGACCTCTCATACCGCAATTGATGGACGGCACCTTGTCCGAAATCATAGTCGTATCGGATACAAGGCATATGTCCGCCTTCAGCATATCCTTGTGCTCACGCATCCAGGCGGGAAGCGAGCCGCTTCCGATTTCCTCCTCCCCTTCAAATATGAATTTGACGTTATGCTTCAGTTTTCCGCTCCTTACGAGGTATTCGAAGGCCTTGATATGCATAAAAAGCTGGCCCTTGTCGTCGTTGGCTCCCCTGCCCCATATTGCACCGTCGTGAACTTCAGGCTCAAAAGGGTCCGAATTCCATTTTTCAAGCGGTTCTGCCGGCTGCACGTCGTAATGCCCGTAAACCAGCACTGTCCTATACTGCGGGCCGAGGAATTTCTGTCCGAAAACGACGGGATTGCCAGCTGACGGATATACGTCGGCCTCGTCGGCTCCGGCTTCCATCAGCAGTTCTGCCAGTCGGCGTGCACATTTAGTCATATCTCCCTTATGTTCCGCCTTCGCGCTCACAGAAGGGATTCTGAGGATGCCGAAGAGTTCCTCAAGGAAGCGCGGCATATTCTTTTCGATGTATTCTTTCATAAGCTGGTTATTTATTTTAACGGTCTTAATTTGGCATATTTGAGCAGAAGCAGTTTCTCGCCGTAGTCGTCGAAGGATATTGTGGCCTTCATCTCGGGAGCCGTCCCCGTTATCGATTTGATGGTGCCGGCACCGAAGCGGTTGTGTTCGATGCGTTCGCCCTCATACAGTTCCGTCATATCGACGGCCACGAAATTCGGGTCTATGATATCCGGCTTCCTGGAAGGAATGACCGGGGACGCCGGAGCCGTCTGTTTCCCGGGAACTCCGGGTGTCCTCCTTTCATAGGTCACAGCCGACGATTTCCCATACTCGTTTCTGTGGTTTCCGCCTCCGTAAGAAGGCGAAAAACGCGAGCCGAAGCCGCCGAACAGGGGCTTGTCATCAGGGCTGGAGTCGAAATCGTCGTCATCAAGGGGATTTTCGACGTATTTCGAGTCTATTTCCTTTATGAAGCGGGAGGGAGGATTGCTTTCGTGCTTGCCGTTGCGTATCCTGGTCTCTGTAAACGACAGGGTGACAGCTTTCTTCGCCCTGGTGACCGCGACGTAGAAGAGACGCCGTTCCTCCTCTATGTCCTGCAAAGAGCTGAGCATATTCAACGAAGGAAAGAGGTTCTCCTCCATTCCCGCCACGAAAACGTAGGGATATTCCAGGCCTTTGGCGGAATGGACGGTCATCAGCGCCACCTTGTTGTTGGTATCCTCGTCATCCGAGACGTCAACGTTGCTCAGAAGCGTCACGTTCTCGAGGAAATCGTCGAGGGTGAAGACGGCATTTTCATCCACCTCATCCATTTCCTCCTGACGTTCCTCCACGAAGGACGCGACGGAATTTATCAGTTCCTCCACGTTGGAAGTGCGTGCAAGGCCTTCTATGGACGTGTCGGATTTATAGAATGCATAGATGCCGGTATCGTCAGCAATGCGTTTGGCCAGTTCCCAGGCATCGGTGCCGCGTACCTGCCGCGCAAGTTTGTCTATCATCGCGCAGAAGGCGCGGATTTTCTGCAATGCCGCCGGGCGCAGGCCGAACAGCTCCGTGTCCTCCATCCACGCCGCCTTGAAAAGCGAGCACTGATGCGCCCTCGCACATTCGTTAAGGGCACTGACCGATGTTTCGCCTATTGACCTCGCCGGCTTGTTGACTGTCCTCCTGAAAGACTCGTCATCGTTGACGTTGACGCAAAGTTTGAAATATGCCATCAAGTCCTTCACCTCCGTCCTCTCAAAGAAAGAGTTGCCGGAATATACCATATACGGTATGTTGCGCCTCCTGAGCTGTTCCTCTATCGCCCTGGACTGGGAATTGGTCCTGTACAGTACGGCAAAATCCTGATACTGTGCCTTTTCGGTCCGCATTCTCTGCATTATCGAAGAAACTATGCCGACCGCTTCCTCCCCTTCCGAATAAGTGTGCAGAAGGGTTATCTTCTCGCCGTCCTCGCCTACCGCATAACATTCCTTGGGAATCCGGCCCTCATTGTGGGCAATCACGGAATTGGCGGCGTTCACTATGTTGCAGGTTGACCTGTAGTTGCGCTCAAGCCGGAACAGACGGCAATCGGGATAGTCTTTCTTGAAATTCAGGATATTCTCTATCTTCGCGCCCCGGAACGCATAGATGGACTGGGAATCGTCACCCACCACGCAGATGTTCCGGTGGAACTGCCCCAGTTTCTTCATAATCAGATACTGGGCATAGTTGGTGTCCTGATACTCATCCACCATAATATAGGAAAACCTGTCAGCTATCTTCAGGAGAGCATCCCTGTCGTTCTTGAAAAGGACGTTCATATTGACCAGGATGTCGTCGAAATCCATCACCCCGGCCTGCTTCATCTTCTCCTGATAAAGAGCATAGATGTCCACAATACGGGGTTTCTTGTGATGGCTGTCCGCGGCCTGAAGTTCCCTGCTGGCCCTGTAGCCGGCAACGGTGACGAGGTTGTTCTTCGCCATAGAGATGCGTGAGAGCACATCCTTGGGCTTGTAAACCTTGTCATCCAGTTCGAGTTCCTTGAGGCAGGACTTTATGGCTGAGATGGAATCAGCCGTGTCGTATATCGTAAAATGCTCCGGATAACCCAGGCTGCCCGCGAACTCGCGCAGGAACCTTACGAATACGGCGTGGAACGTGCCCATCACAAGATACCGCGCGTTCGCGGCGCCGACCATCATCGCCACCCTTTCCTTCATCTCACCGGCCGCCTTCTTTGTAAACGTGAGGGCAAGCACCCTCGACGCAGGCACACCCGATGCCAGAATGTATGCTATCCTGCTCGTGAGAACCTTTGTCTTGCCGGAACCGGCACCCGCCACGATGAGGACGGGCCCTTCCATACATTGAACGGCTTTTCTTTGCTCCTCGTTCAAACCATCCAGAATTGCGTTCATATCATTTTTCATATATGCGAAATTACACAAAAAAAGCTAAAAATCCATACAAAATGTGGCACGCTATTTGCGCCTTATAAGAAACATTAACAATGTCGTTAATAAAAAATTTAATTATATTTTATGAAGAAAATTCTATTCTATGCAGTGACGTTGGCTGCGTGCATTGCTCTGGTTTCCTGCGAAAAGCAGGGTCCCGCACGTTTTCGCGGTTATTATTCCTTCAAGACAGGAGGCACGGTGGACATCAAGGGAAAAGTCTATGACATAGCCCGCGACACCATAAGCATCGACACTTTGGTCAACGAATACAACGTGGGCGGGAGGACAATCAGGGACACGTCCTACAAATATCATATCAAGGCTGACACTTTGTCATCGAGGGACACGTCATTCCTGCGTCAGCTCGTTGCCGAAAGCGGCCAGATGCATATTCTGGGCAAGGATGGTGATGAGATGATAGTAACAATGAATATAACCGGTGGCGACCCGGTGGTTTTCAGCGCATTGCACCGGGACGGTAACCTGACCCTCTCACCTACGCGCCGAATGGTTGCCGTACGCCCGGACGTTGACGAAAACGATGAAACCGTCCTTTGTGATATGACAGTGAGCGGCAGCGGGCAACGCTACGACAATATGATTCTCTTCAAGATGGACTATTCCGGCAAATACTCCTACGAAGATCTGGAAGGGAATGTCTCAGTTTCAAGAATAGATTGCATAGCCACTGAAAATGAATAGATTCATCACTTTGTCAGCAGCGATATTGCTGCTTGCCTCCTGCAATACCAGAAGCAAGGTGGAGGAAGTCAGGGCCCTTCTGCACGACCAGCGCGAAGCGAAGCCCGTGGAAGTGCTCGTCTCACGGGCTCTTACTGCCGGAAATGACGGCTCATTATGCTATGTGGGCACGGTTGAAGCCTCCGGTACCACGACTATAATCTCCCGCGTGCCGGGCACTCTGACCGCCCTGCCCGTGAAGGAGGGCCAGAGCGTGACCAAAGGCGAAACGCTTGCAATAATCGAGTCCCAGAGTGCCGTAAGCGCGTATGAGACGGCCAAGGCATCGCTTGCACAGGCCGAAGACGGCTGGGCAAGGGTGAACAAGGTCTATGAAACAGGCACCGTCACCGAGGCCAAATACATAGAGATAAAGACAAAACTGGAGCAGGCACGCGCGGCCGAGGCGGCTGCAAGGAATACCCTTGAAGAATGTACGGTAAAGGCTCCTTTCTCCGGAATCGTCGAGGACATATCGCTTTCCGTCGGCGTGCAGACCAATCCGGGGGAAGCCATAATGAAAATCATTGACGTCTCGAAGCCGGAGATACACTTCCCTCTCCCGGAGAACGAATATTCCAATCTCCGGATAGGGGCAGGGGCCAACGTCGTCATCCCGGCAACCGGCAGGGTCTTCGAGGCCGCACTTGTCGCCAAGGGAGCCGTCGCTTCACGCCTGTCACACAGTTATGACTGCACTCTGTCCGTCAACGGAGACCTGCGTGGAGTAATGCCCGGAATGGTGTGCAAGGTCTATTTCAAGAACGAGGAAAGCGGCAAACGGGTCATCCCCGCTTCAGCCGTTAAGACCGATATGTCCGGCAGGTATGTATGGACCGTGCGCAACGACACCGTAGGCAGGAAATATGTCGTCATCTCCGGATACATAGGTGACGGGGTTGTGGTGTCCGCCGGTCTGGACTCCGCCGATATGATTATCATACAGGGAGGCCGGAAGGTCTCCACCGGAATGAAGGTTAAAGCGGTAGAAAGATGAGCCTGAAAAAAGATTTTGAAAATCTCGCGAAAAGCGGAAACGGAGGCATAGCGGGCTGGGTGCGGTTTGCCATACGCGAACGTATGCTTGTCTATGTGGGCGTTCTGGCCCTCATAGTGTTCGGCGGTATCGGACTCGCCAGGATGAACAAGGACGAGTTCCCCACCTTTCAGTTGAAGCAGGGCCTCGTGGTGGGCGTCTATCCCGGCGCCACCGCGCAGGAAGTGGAGTCGCAGCTCACCAAACCTCTTGAAGAATATCTTTTTTCCCTCAAGGAAGTGGACAGGAACAACACACACTCCGTGACGAGGGACGGCATCTGCTATCTGTATGTGGATCTGAGGGTTTCCGTGCCGCAATCAAAGAAGGACGAAGTATGGTCCAAGATCAAGCTGGGCCTCCAGGCGCGCAAGCAGACTCTTCCCGCCGGAGTGCTGGCAGTGGCGGTTCTGGACGACTTCTCCAACACCAGTTCGATACTGATGGCCATAGAATCTGATGACAAGAGCTACTTTGAACTGCAGGACTATACCGACGAGCTCTGCGACCGCCTGCGCCAGATTCCGGATTTGGCAAAAGTGGAGACCATCGGTATGCAGGAAGAGGAAATCGCGGTGATTCTCGACAGGGAAAAGACATCCTCCTACGGCATCAATCCTTCCAGACTGATGCTCGAATACCAGACGGCCTCGATGTCTGTTCCTGCGGGAACGTTCTCCACCGACTATACCGACGCGCCCATCCACATCAACGACGCCGTCGGCGGGGAGCGCGAGGTGGCGGAGCGCATCATATACTCCGACCCTCAGGGCAACGTGGTGAGGCTCAAGGACATCGCAAAGATAGAAAGGCGTTACAAACAACCCTCGCAGTTTGTATCCTACAACGGGCGCACCTGCCTCATCCTCAATATAGAAATGAGTCCGGACCACGATATCGTGGCCTTCGGACGCGAGGTGGACAGGGTGATGGAGGACTATTCCCCCAACCTGCCCGCCAGCGTGAGGATAAGCCGCGTGTGCGACCAGCCCAAGGTGGTTTCCACCAGCGTGTGGTCTTTCCTCAGGGATCTTCTGATTTCAATGCTTGTAGTCATCCTCGTGATGCTTATGCTCTTCCCCATCCGTTCCGCACTCATCGCAAGTTCGGGCGTGCCGGTCTGTACGGCCATTGCGGTTGCCATAATGCACTTTGCAGGAATGCCGCTCAACACCGTGACCCTGGCCGCACTGATTGTGGTTCTCGGTATGATAGTGGACGATTCCATCATCACGATGGACGGGTATATGGACAAGACCGCGAAAGGTCTGCACGGAGCGGATGCGGCTGCGGAAAGTGCCAAGGAGCTGTTTATGCCCACGTTTGTGGCCACTCTCGCCATCTGCCTGATGTTCTTCCCGATAAAGTTGATAATCACCGGCTATCTCGGAGATTTCGTAAGCCTGTTCCCCTGGGTTATTCTGATTGCCCTGATGACCTCGCTCTTCTATGCGGTGACCGTGATTCCCTCAATAGAGGTGAAGTTCATCAAACCGGCATCGGACGAGAAGAAGAACTTCATCAGCCGTGCCCAGGACAAATTCTTCGGCTCGCTTCAGAAGATTTATGAAAAATGCCTGAGCGTGTGCTTCAGGCACCCTAAGGCCACGATTGCGGGAGGAGTGCTGTCCGTCGCTTTGGGAGTGGTGATGTTCCTGCAGCTCAATATCCAGATGATGCCCTCCGCGGCGCGCAAGTTCTTTGTGATTGAGATGTATGCAGAGGCCGGAAACGGCATCAACCGCACAAAGGAATACGCCGATTCCCTTCAGCATATATTACTGAAAGACAATCGCGTGGAGTCTGTCACTGCATTCATCGGTACAGGTGCTCCCAGATTCAACGCCACCTATACTCCAATACTTCCCTCCCCCCAGACGGCGCAGTTCATAGTAAACACCGTTTCCACCAAGGCTACCGAGGAACTGCTCAAGGAATACGAGAACGACTACGAACACATCTTCCCCGAGGTGCTTCTCCGATTCAAGCAGATGGATTATCAGTCGGTTGAAGCTCCCCTTATCATTATGCTCAAGGGCGACAACCGTGACGACCTCATCCGACCGGCGGAAATGATACGCGGCTATATGGCCTCACTGTCAGATGAAACCAAATGGGTGCACAGTGACGCCGACAATTTCGAACCTTCCGTGAACATCAACCTCGACCCGGACGAAGCGGCGAGGCTGGGTGTGACAAAGGCCCTGCTGTCACTTTCCCTTGCAGGCACCTTCAACGGAGAGAGAGTTGCCACAATCTGGGAGGGAGACCGCCGGATACCGGTGAATATCTACAGCGAAAGCGTTTGCGACACAATGAGTTACGACATTATCGGGAACCAGTTGGTAGCCACCACCTTCCCGGGAGTCAGCGTGCCCCTGCGCCAGGTTGCGGACATCGAACCGGACTGGTCTCTGGCGCAGCTCTGCCGGGATAACGGACGCCAGACCGTGAGCGTGTATGCGGACCTCAAATCGGGAAAGAGCCAGCCGGCAGTCGAGAAGAAGATAAAGAAGTTCATCAAAGAGAACGTCGAGCCGTCCCTGGCCCCGGGAGTCACCGTCGAATACGCCGGCCTTACGGCAATGAACCGCACCGTCATTCCGGAAATCGGCCTGTCCTTCCTTGCCGCCTGTTCCATCCTGTTCCTCTTCCTTATGCTCCATTTCCACAAGGCGAGCATTGCAGTGCTGACTATGGCACTGAGTTCTCTCTGCCTTTTCGGAGCATCTTTCGGACTATGGATTTTCGGTCTGGACTTCTCTATGACCGCCGTCCTCGGACTTATCTCCCTCGTGGGTATAATCGTCCGTAACGGTATCCTGATGTTTGAATATGCCGAGGATGCACGGTTCAAACAGGGCATCGACCTCAAGACAGCCTCATTCCAGGCAGGCCAGAGGCGTATGAGGCCCATCTTCCTCACTTCCTGCACTACGGCTCTGGGTGTGCTTCCCATGATTGTGAGCGGAGACCTCCTGTGGATGCCTATGGGCGTTGCGATATGCTTCGGCACAATGCTCAGCATATTCCTGATAACCCTTATCATGCCGGTGGCTTACTGGCAATTGTATTCAAAATTCGGAAATTCGGCAAAATGAAGATATTGAATGTATTGGCGGCTGTGATGCTGCCGTTGGCGTTGTCTGCGCAGCCTCGCGGAATCAGGCTGGAGGAATGTCTTGAGTCCGCTGAGTCAAATGATATGACCGCCCGGAATTCCCATCTTGACGTGCTCAGCGCCAAAGAAGTCAGAAGCGAGGCCCTGTGGGGATATTTCCCCAACGTGGGAATAGTCAGCTGGGGCTATGGTGCCATAAATCCACTCGTGAAGATTACCTCCCACGATGTTCTGGGCAACAGCGACGCGGCCAACAATCTGAATGAGCAGATAAAGGCCTATACCTACGAAAACGGCATCAAACCCTACTACGAAACGGCGAAGTACGGATACGGAATCGGAGTCGGCGCCGTGCAGCCCGTATATATGGGCGGAGTCATCGTAAACGGCAACAGACTTGCGGAACTCGGCGTGCAGGCATCGCAGATCAAAGAAAGGATAAACCTGAGGGATATGCGCGACACGGTGGAAAGCAAATACTGGCGCATAGTCGCTCTCCAGGAAAAGGAAATCACCCTGAAGGATGCGTCCAAACTGCTTGACGAGGTGGAGAAAGACGTTCTGAGCGCCTCCGGGGCAGGCCTTGCGACGGAGTCCGACCTTCTGAACGTGCGGCTCCGCAAGAAGGAGCTGGAGGCGGGAATGTTGAAACTCCGCAACGGATTGAAACTCCTGAAAATGGATCTTTTCAATACTGTGGGACTTCCCTATTCCTATCTGTCGCTGAAAGATATGGAGCTCACCGACCGGCTCGACACGCTTTCATCGCCGCAGGAAATAATGTCCGGCGAAGATGCGGCCTCCGCGCTTGACGAATCCAGGCTCCTCGCCCTGAACGTGGAAAGCGCCCGGCTCAAGAAGAAATTGGAGATGGGCAAACTCAAGCCTCAGGTCGCAATAGGAGCGAATTACGGCTACAACGACCTTCTCGGGCAGAACAGGCCTCAATTCAACGGAATCGCGTACGCTACGGTACGCATTCCGCTTTCCGCACTCGGCAAGATAGGCATAGCATCTCGCAAGATGGACTATCAGATAGAAAAAGCCCGCAACGAACAGGAATTCCTGGACAAACAGCTGGACCTGAAGTTCGATATGAGCAGACTCGAACTGGAGTCCGCCTGGGAACAGTTGGGAGTGTCGCGCGAATCGGTGATTGTGGCGGAAGACGCCCTCAAGCACATACGGTCCAATTTCGAGGCTGGACTCGCCACGTCATCGGAATTTCTTCAGGCGGAATATTCGCTCCGTACCGAAAGGGAAAAGATGATAGACCGTATGATAGAATACCGCAACGCCGTCAGCATTTACAAGAGCCTCCGGGGTGAAGAATAGATTGTTTATATCGTAAAAAATTGCTAATTTCGCACGGCAATTTTGTACCATATACAATAATCTATCATAACAATGTCTGACACAATCGTTTTGAAAAAAGGTCTGAACATTCCCGTCAAGGGAGAAGCGGACCTTCGCATCTCCAAGGCGATATCTCCTGACATCGTTGCCATCAATCCGGCCGATTTCAAAGGGCTGCTTCCAAGGCTTCTGGTCAAGGAAGGCGACAAGGTTCTCGCCGGTTCCCCTGTCCTCTCGGACAAGAAGAACCCCGACATCCTCATCGCCTCCCCCGTCAGCGGCACAGTCAAGGAAGTGGTACGCGGAGAAAAGCGCAAGCTTCTGGCCGTCCTGATACAGGCGGACGACGATCAGCAGTATCTCGACTTCGGAGTGCAGAACCCGGACACAATGTCCGCGGAACAAATCAAGGAAACACTGCTCAAGAGCGGATTGTGGCCCTGGCTCGTCCAGCGTCCCTACGGCATCATCGCCAACCCGGACGTGACGCCCAAGGCCATTTTCGTCTCCGGATTCAGCACGGCTCCCCTCGCCCCCGACTACGAATTCACGCTCGGCGGCGAAGCGGCATTCATCCAGAAAGGTGTGAACGCCCTGGCCAAACTGACTGAAGGCGGCGTGCATCTCAGCCTCTGCGGCAAGAATTTCTCCAACAGTCCTTTCCGCAGGATGGACAATGCCACTATGCACAAATTCGAAGGCAGGCACCCCGCCGGCAACGTCGGAGTGCAGATCAGCCACATCAGCCCCATCAGGAAGGATGAGACCGTATGGACTGTCAGCCTTCTCGGCCTCGCCGTCATCGGCAAACTCCTGAGCACCGGCAGATACAACGTGCGCAGGAAAGTGGCCGTGACCGGCCCTATGGCATTGGAGCCCGCATACGTCGATGCCCTTCCCGGCACCCCTATCAAGTCTCTTGCGGCCTTCTACGGCAGTCTTGCCGACGAAACCCGCTTCATCTCCGGTGACATTCTCACCGGCTCCAACGTGGGAGAGAACGGATATATCGGATACTATGCAGATCAGGTCACTCTCGTGCGCGAAGGCACCGAGCGCGAGCTCTTCGGCTGGATTCGTCCGCTCCGCTACAAGCAGTTCAGCACAGACCGCTGCTACTTCTCCTGGCTCACTCCCGGAAGGAAATATGATATGGACACCAACCTCCACGGAGGTCCGCGCGCATTCCTCGTGAATGACGCATACTACGCGAAGGTCCTTCCTATGGACATCTATCCCATCTATCTGGTCAAGGCCTGCCTTGCCGGAGATATAGACAAGATGGAGAAATTCGGCATATATGAAGTTCTGCCCGAGGATCTCGCCCTCTGCGAGTACGTCGATCCCAGCAAGAACAACATTCAGGACATAATCGCAAAGGGTATTGACCTGATGCTTAAAGAAATGGCATAAAGTATGAACAAGATTTTCGAAAAAGGCGGCAAGCTTCACTGGCTTCACTCCACTGCCGATGCTTTTGACACATTTCTGGCAGTACCCGGCACAGTCACCTCCAAAGGTGCTCACGTGCGCGATGCGATAGACCTCAAACGCATCATCATTCTCGCGCTCATAGCCGTCATACCCGCAGCCCTGTTCGGTATGTGGAACGTCGGTTATCAGCACGCTCTGGCCACCGGCACCACCGTCACCGGCTTCTGGGGCATAGTCCTGGGCTACTGGTGGTACGGTTTCCTCCGTGTCCTTCCTCTCTATGTGGTGGCATACGCCGTCGGTCTCATCATCGAGTTCGGCACGGCGCAAATCCGCGGCGAGGAGGTCAACGAAGGTTTCCTTATGACCGGTTTCCTCATCCCTCTCATCGTCCCCGTTGACACTCCCCTCTGGATGCTGGCGCTCGCAGTCGCATTCGCCACAATCTTCGGAAAGGAAGTCTTCGGAGGCACCGGAATGAACATCTGGAACCCCGCGCTCCTCACCCGTGCATTCCTGTTCTTCTCCTATCCCAACAGTATGTCGGGTTCAAGCACCTGGATTCACGTCAAACCCGGCGAGCAGTTGGTTGACGGCTTCACCGGAGCCACTCCCCTCGCACTTGACGGAGCCGCACAGTACAGCACCAGCGTGTGGAGCGAATTCCTCGGAACCATTCCCGGCTCCGTAGGTGAGACATCCACGCTCTGCATCCTCCTCGGCGCCATCCTGCTTCTCTGGACGGGTGTTGCCAGCTGGAAGATAATGCTCAGTTCGGTTGCAGGCGCCCTTATTGTCGGATTCATCGGCAACGTCACAGGTGCGACGGCCATCCCATGCTGGGAGCAGCTGCTTCTCGGCGGATTCGCATTCGGTACTGTATTTATGGCAACCGACCCCGTCACTTCCGCCCAGACGGAATGCGGCAAGTGGATTTACGGCTTCCTAATCGGTGCCCTGTGCATCACTGTACGTCTTTTCAATCCGGGTTATGCGGAGGGAATGATGCTCGCAATCCTGCTCTGCAACACCTTCGCGCCGCTCATTGACCACTGTGTCACAAGCGCCCACATATCCCGCAGGAACAAAAAAGCAAATGTCGCATAGCTATGAATACAAACAGTAACGTATATACAGTCATTTACACCACGATAGTGGTAGTAATGGTGGCGGCTGTCCTGGCATTTGTCTCTCAGAAACTCGGACCTATGCAGGCCGCCAACGAGAAAGCGGAGACCGTAAGCCAGATTCTGACGGCGGCTCAGTTCGGAGAGAAGGAACACTGGTCAGAAATCGGCAACAAGGCGACTCTTGACTTCTACAAGGAGAACGTCGCTTCTTCCATTCTGGTGGATATCGATGCCAAGGAAGTCGGAGCCCTCGATTTCACCGACGCCCGCGTCTATTCAACCTCCGACCTCAAGGCGCAGAACTACAATATCAAGGACAGCTCCGCTCTGAGCCTTCCCATCTATCAGTTCAAGAACGGCGTTATGGTGTTCCCCGTTTACGGTGCGGGCCTTTGGGGTCCCGTCTGGGGTTACATCGCGGTCGCCGATGATTTCAAGACGGTTGTGGGAGCATATTTCGACCACGCAAGCGAAACCCCGGGACTTGGCGGTAAAATCAAGGACGATCCCGCATTCCGGGCACAGTTCGTCGGCAAAGTTGTCGATTTCGCTGACGGCAAGCCTTTCAGCATTGTAAAGGGAGGCGCACCTGAAGGAAAGGACAACGCCGTTGACGCCATCACGGGTGCCACTATGACATCCAAGGGACTTGACGCCGCCATCACAACCTGGCTCAATGCCTATCAGAAGACTTTCGTCTCCGGAGAACTCGTCAACGTCTTTGCCGATGCCATCAAGGCGGCAACAGAAACAGCTAAAGCAAAGGAGGAATAAATTATGGGAAATTTTAAAGAAACATTTACCACTCCGTTGCTCAAGGGCAATCCGATTACCGTCCTCGTTCTCGGTATCTGCTCATCTCTGGCAGTAACGGTCGAATTGAAAGGAGCTCTTGTGATGGCTCTGTCCGTGACCATTGTCACGGGACTTTCCAGCCTCATCTGCTCGATAATACGCAACACCATACCCAACCGCGTCCGTATCATCATACAGCTTGTGGTTGTGGCGCTTATGGTCATTCTTGTGGATCAGTTCCTCAAGGCGTTCGAATCAACCTACGCCATCGACAAATCCCTCTCCGTCTATATCGGTCTCATCATCACCAACTGCATCGTGATGGGGCGCATCGAGGCTTTCGCTCTCGGCAACAAACCCCTCCCCTCTTTTGTTGACGGTCTGGCCAGCGGTCTGGGCTACGGAGCCATCCTCATCATCGTCGCGTTCTTCCGCGAACTTCTGGGCAGCGGTACCCTCTTCGGCATCCGCATCATCCCCGAAGCGGCCTACGCGGCGGGATATGTCAACAACGGTCTCGTGATTCTGCCTCCGTTTGCACTCATCCTTCTCGGATGCATCATCTGGATACACAGAAGCATAGACAAGGAACTTCAGGAAAAATAAAACACATTATCGGTTATGGAATATATCAGCTTATTCGTAAAGTCAATTTTCGTTGACAATATGATTTTTGCATACTTCCTCGGTATGTGTTCATACCTGGCAGTATCCAAGAATGTCAAGACGGCCAACGGCCTCGGAATCGCGGTCATCGGCGTGCTTCTCATCACCCTCCCCGTCAACTATCTCCTCGATACATATTTCCTCAAGCCCGGTGCTATGGCGTGGATAAGCCCCGATTTCGCGGATGTTGACCTCAGCTTCCTGAGTTTCATCATCTTCATCGCTGTCATCGCGGCCATCACCCAGCTTGTCGAGATGATTGTGGAGAAGTTCCTTCCTTCCCTTTACAGTTCCCTCGGCATCTACCTGCCCCTCATCGCCGTGAACTGCGCAATCCTCGGAGGCTCGCTCTTCATGCAGCAGAAGGATTTCACCGGTGTCGGCGAGTCGGCGGTTTATGCCCTCGGTTCCGGCATCGGCTGGTACCTTGCCATCGTCTGCCTTGCGGCCATCCGTGAGAAGATGAGCTACAGCAACGTACCCGCAGGACTCAAGGGAATCGGCATCACGTTCATTACCGTCGGAATGATGGGTATGGCATTCATGATCTTTATGGGCATTTCACTTTAACGGGAGGACAGGATTATGAATACAGTAACAACTACAATAATTGCGGCGGCAGTCATCATTGCCGTCATCACCCTCATCCTTGTGGCTCTCCTGCTCTTCGTGAAGGCGAAAATCACCCCCAAGGGAACCATAAAGATTGACATCAACAACGGCAAGAAGGAACTCGACGTCACCCCCGGCAACAGCCTTATGAGCACTCTCGCCGGCGAGAAGATATTCCTCCCTTCAGCCTGCGGCGGCAAGGCCAACTGCGGCCAGTGCAAGGTTCAGGTACTGGAAGGCGGCGGAGAGATTCTCCCCACGGAGGTCGGTTTCTTCAACCGCAAGCAGATTAAGGAAGGCTGGCGTCTGGGATGCCAGGTGAAGGTCAAGGACAACCTCAAGATTCAGGTGGCGGAAAGCGCTCTCAGCGTCAAGAAACTTGAGTGTGAGGTGATTTCCAACAAGAACGTGGCCACCTTCATCAAGGAATTCACCGTCAGGCTCCCCGAAGGAGAGAACCTCGAATTCAAGAGCGGCGAGTACATCCAGATTGACATTCCCAAGTACGAGCTTGATTTCAAGGACATCGAAGTCGAGCCCGAATACCGTGCGGACTGGGAGAAATACGGATTCTTCAACCTCCATTCTTCCAACCCCGAAGATACCATCAGGGCATACTCAATGGCCTCTTATCCCGGAGAAAAGGGCATCATCAAGCTCAACGTGCGTATCGCCACTCCTCCTTTCGACCGCAGCGTTCCCCGTGAGCAGGGTCCGAAGCTTCTTCCGGTCAATCCCGGTATCGCTTCGTCCTACGTGTTCACCCGCAAGCCCGGCGACAAGGTGATGATAAGCGGTCCTTACGGAGAATTCCTTCTCCCTAAGAACGACCCGGACGACATCGAGTACATATTCGTAGGCGGCGGTGCAGGTATGGCACCTCTCCGCTCCCACATCATGCAGCTCTTCAAGACCCTCAGGACAGGTCGCAAAGTGCACTTCTTCTATGGTGCCCGCGCCCTTGTGGAGGCATTCTATCTTGAAGATTTCGCGGAGATCGAGAAAGAGTTCCCGAACTTCCAGTTCCATCTCGCTCTCGACCGTCCCGATCCCGCAGCGGATGCCGCAGGAGTCAA